>NZ_VDMO01000006.1 GCF_006335125.1 Deinococcus radiopugnans ATCC 19172 | reverse complement strand
GCTCCGCTTCGGTCAAGACCGTGGGTGCGCCTGGATTGTCGGCTCGTCCATCTCCCAGACCGTCCAGTCCCAGGGTGTGATACCGATGCAGGACTTTGCGCGCACCCGAGACGGAATATTGAGTCAACGCCAGCAGTTCAGTCTCACTCTTGCCTTCGGCAAGAAGCGCAAAAAACTGTGCCCTGCGCCGTTGGACGGCGCAGGTGCTGGCCCGGAAAATGGCCCAGAAGTCGGCAGCGGAGTGCTGAAGTTCAACGGAAGAATGAAAGGATTTGATCCTTGAATTCTACACGTTTTAATCGGAGTCCGTATAAGAGGCAGGTACCGCAGGTGGGCGCGAGCATTGAAGTCTCGCGCCCGCTCTTTTTTTGATTCAGAACGTGAAGCGCCTTGCCCCGTCCTCTGTCCGGATGCGCTTTCCTGGGGGGGATGCCGCTGCACTGGACTATTTCCGGCGTACCCGTGACCGTCAAACGCAGCGCCCGGCGGCGCACGGTGGCCCTGCAGGTCAGGCCCGGCGCGGTGACGCTCTACGCGCCCGAGCGTGTGCCGCTGTCTCAGCTGGAGGCCCTTCTCAACCAGCGCCAGGACTGGGTCAAACGCCATCTGGCGCAGTACGCGGCCCGGCCAGTGTCAGGGCAATCCTACATGGACGGCGCAGAGGTTCCCTTTCTTGGCGATCCCCTGACGCTCCGGCTGGAAGATCACGGCCGGGCCGCGGTGCGTCTGGGACAGGCCCTGCTGCTGCCGTCAGACGCACCGGAGCGGGCGCTGAGCGCGTGGACGCGGGCGGCCTGTCTGGTTCCGTACACTGCGCTGGTCACCGAATACGCCGCCCGGCTGGGGGCGGCTGAGCGGCTGGGGACGGTGCGCGTCAGCGACACCTCCACCCGCTGGGGCAGTTGCAGCAGCCGGGGCGACATCCGCCTGCACTGGAAACTGTCGCGCGCCCCGCTGGAGACGCTGCGTTACGTCGCGCTGCACGAGGCCGCCCACCTGCTGGAGATGAACCACTCGCCGCGCTACTGGGCGCACGTGGCCCGCATCATGCCGGACTGGCAGACCCAGCGGTGCTGGCTGCGGGAACATGGGCAGGGCCTTTAGAGCAGTTGTCAAAAGAGCTGTTTCCTTTTGACCGAACGGACTGGCACAGCTCGCAGAGAGGGAGTGAATTTTGGCGAGCAGTTGGGACTGATACAGCTCCGAAGGAGAGCATGGAGGCATCAGAAGTCTCCTTTTCTGATGCTGCAATTCGGACAAATGCTCTAAACGGGAAAAGCAGACCACCTTCTTAGAGGGGTCTGCCTGGATAGGGCGGCTGAAGTTACATCGCAGGCATCGGCGTCGGGCCGGGGGTGGGCAGGCCCGGCGTATCCGGGTTCTCGGCCGGGTCGGGCATCGGCATGCCGGGCAGATCGGGGTTGACGGGCGGGTCGATGATCGGGCCAGTGCCATTTTCGCCGGGCATGCGCTCGGGCATGGGGGCGGGGGTGTCGGTGGGTTCGCTCGCCGGGGCGGGGGGACGGTCATAAGGTCCAGTCATGGGGCACCTCCAGGTTCGGGATGCGTCTGACTTTGCCCCCCGTAGACGTGTTGCAGGGAAGAAAGACCTAAAGGAGCCTTCACGCCCCGGCGTTCGGGATCACAGTCGAGGCCCGGCTGGACAGGCCAGACTGCTCCATGTCCAGACCCTCTGCCTGTTTCAGACCCAACGCCCGTTTTCCGCTGGCCTGGGGTGTGGTGGCGCTGCTGGCCTCTGCACAGGCCGCGCCTGCCGTGACCTTTCAGCCGTTCGTCAGTGGCCTGACCCAGGTCACGGCCATCGCGCACGCCGGGGACGGCTCGGGCCGCCTCTACGCCGCGCAGCAGGACGGCCGCGTGCGCGTGATCGAGGGCGGGAAAGTTCGGGACAGCCTGTTTCTGGACGTCCAGAAGCTGACGCGGGCCGGCGGGGAACGCGGGCTGATCGGGCTGGCCTTCGATCCCGGCTACAAGACCAACCGCCGCCTGTACGTGCATTACACCGACCTGAACGGCGACACGGTGCTGGCCCGCTACACCGCCGCCCCCGATTTCAGCCGCGCCGATTCGGGCAGCGCCAAAACCCTGTTTACCGCCAAGCAGCCCTACAGCAACCACAATGGCGGCCAGCTCGCCTTCGGCCCCGACGGCTTCCTGTACCTGGGGCTGGGCGACGGCGGCAGTGGCGGCGATCCGAAAAACAACGCGCAGAACCTCGGCTCACCGCTGGGCAAGCTGCTGCGTTTTGACGTGTCCGGGGACGCGGCGAAGCCCGCCGCTGGGAACCCCTTCGTGAACCGCGCGGGGGCCAATCCCCACATCTGGGCCTACGGGCTGCGCAACCCCTGGCGCTTCAGCTTTGACCGCGAGGGCGGCAATCTGGTGATCGCCGACGTGGGCCAGAACAGCTTCGAGGAGGTGGATTTCCAGCCCCGCGCCAGCAAGGGTGGCGAGAACTACGGCTGGCGCGTGCGCGAGGGCCGGGTGTGCTACGAGCAGGGCTGCGCCGACAAGGGGTTCGTGGCCCCGGTGCTGGTGTACGGCCGGAATGAGGGCCAGAGCATTACGGGCGGGTACGTTTACCAGGGCAAATCGATTCCCGCCCTGAAAGGCCAGTATGTGTTCGCCGACTTTGCCACCGGCACCGTCTGGGCCGCGCCGATGGATGGTAAGAACTGGAACAAGGTAGCGCTGGGCAAGGTGAGCAACCCCAGCACCTTCGGGGAGGACGCAGCGGGGGAGATCTACGTCGCCGAGTACGGCAGTGGCCGGATTCTGAAGCTGGCGGGGAAGTAGGCAAGGCGCCGCGACACCCTCAGCGGTAGTCCACCACCAGGGGCCGGTGATCGCTTTCCTCTTCGCCTAAAACTCTGGCGCGCGTGGGGATCAGGTCGCGCGCCATCTGGTGGTCAATCCGCACCCGCAGGCCCGGAAACGTCCAGCCGGGGCCGCGTCCGGCCTGCGCGAAGGCGTCGGTGCCGAAAGCAGTTTGCAAGTCCCGGTAGATCAGGCCGCGCGGCGGCGTGTTCAGGTCACCGCCCAGCAGCGCGGGGCCAGAGGTCTGGGCGGCAAGCTTCTGGAGAACCTGTACCTGCTGTGTGCGGCGGTCACGGGTGCGTTGCAGGTAGGCAAAGTCCCGCGCCAGCGCGTCCATCACCTGCACGGTGCCCAGGTGGGCGTTGACCACCGTCAGCCCTTGACCGCGCCACTGCAGGCGCGTCACCAGCACCTCGCGCTGGTTGCCGGGCAGGTTTACCGTCTGGGTCGCCAGGACGGGCAGCCGCGTGAGGGTCATGACCTCCGCCGCCGAGTGCACCGAGTAGCCAGGCAGGGCGTCGGCGAGCGCAGCGGGGTAACCGCGTGGCTGGAAGTTGGATTCCTGCAGCAGGATCACGTCGGCGTTGGCCTTTTTCAGGACGGCGGCCAGTCGCTCCGGCGTGGATTTGTAGCCGCTGTTGACGTTGTAGTCCAGCACCCGTAACTTTCCGTTGTGCTGCGGCCTCCAGTGCAGCAGGCCCGCTCCCCAGGCCGCCAGCAACGTCCCGGCCAGGGCCACCGCGAGGCCGCGTCTCCTGAACGCCGTCCACAGCAACACGAACGGCGCAGGCAGCAGCCACAGCACGGCGGGCGCGTAGGCCAGCAGCAGGGTGGGCAGCGTGCGTTCCCCAACAAATTCGCCCAGCCCCCAGACCAGGGTGACGAACAGCAGATACAACCAGGCGAGGCGCGAACGAAACATCGGGACAGAGCCTGACATATCCCGGTGAGAGGGAGCGTCCGCCGAAAGTCATGCGGGCACAAAAAGAGAGGCGGGAGCCAAAGCCCGCGCCTCTGTTGTGGGTGTGATTTACCGGTACTGGGCCGCCAGCTCCCGCGCCTCCTCGCGCTGCGCCAGCTCCCGCCGCTGCACCTGCCCGATGGCGTCGGCCAGCGCCTCCTTGAGTTCGGGAATGCCGATGCTTTTCAGGGCGCTGACCGGCACGCCCTCGGTGCGCTCGACTTCACGTTCCAGCGCGTCCGGCTCGGCGGCGTCGGCCTTGTTCAGCGCCACCACCGTGGGCATCTCCACGAAGCCCAGGTCTTCCAGAATGCGGTTCACGGCACTCAGGCGGGTGTCCGCGCCGGGGCTGGCGGCGTCCACCACGTGCAGCAGCACGTCGGCGTCGCCGATTTCCTCCAGCGTGGCCCGGAAGGCGCGGGTCAGATCCTTCGGAAGATCGCGGATAAAGCCCACGGTGTCGGTGAAGATCACCGGGCCGATGCCGTCGATAAAGCCCTGACGGCTGGTGGGCCGCAGCGTGGCGAACAGCTTGTTGGCGGCCAGCACGCGCCGGGGGGCGTCCATGGCGTGTGTGAAGGCGTTCAGCAGCGTACTCTTGCCCGCGTTGGTGTAGCCCACGATGGACACCACCGGAATGTCGTTGCGCTCGCGGCTCTTGCGGCGTTCCTCGCGGCGCAGCGAGCCACCTTCCAGTTGCTTTTCCAGAAAGCTCAGGCGGTCGTTGATGCGGCGGCGGTCCAGCTCCAGCTTGGTTTCACCGGGGCCGCGCGTGCCAATCGCCCCGCCCGCCGCGCTGCCCCCGCCCCCGCCGATGCGTGACAGCTGCGCGCCCGCGCCCAGCAGCCGTGGCTTCATGTAGCGCAGCTGCGCCAGCTCCACCTGAAGGCGTGATTCCACGCCCTGCGCGTGGAGGGCGAAGATGTCCAGAATCAGCTGCGTGCGGTCAATAACCTTTAAGCCCGTCGCCGCCTCGATCTCGCGGGCCTGCGCGGCGCCCAGCTCCTGCCCGAAGATCAGCAGATCGGCGTCCAGATGGTAGGCCCGGCTGGTCAGTTCTTCCAGCTTGCCCGCGCCCACCAGCGTTCCCGCCTTGAGGTTGCGGCGGTAAATGAGTTCCTTATAGACCACCTCGGCCCCGGCGGTGCGGGCCAGTTCGCCCAGCTCCTCCAGGCGTTCCTCGGCGTCAAACTCGCCTTGATCGATCTGCACCAGCAGCGCGCGCTCGCGATCCTTCTTGGACTCGCGGGTGCGGGCGGCGCGGGCGATTTCCTCCTCCAGCGCCGAAACCTGGGCGCCCAGGTCAAAGTCGTCGATCTGGAACACCGGCACCGGGGGCAGAATGCGCCAGTCCTCTTCCTCGCCCACCGTGCCGGGGGGAGTCAGGTGAGCGGTGTAGACCATGCCGGGCTGACCCTCGTTCTTGGCGTCGATGGCCGAGACCGCGTCCAGCCGGTTCAGGAACAGCGCCGAGAGGTCACCCTTGCTCAGTGGGCCGCCCTTGGGGTGCGCGTGCAGCAGGTGGTAACCGGCCAGCCGGTTCTCGCCCGCGCGGATGGCCGGCAGTTCCGCCGCCTTGGCATCGGCCACCGAGACGCTCAGCACGCGCCCACGCCGGTCAATCAGCACGCTCACCTCGCGGCGAATCTCGTGGGACAGTTCGGCCAGGGTGCGGGCCAGTTCGGGGGAACCCACGCGGCCCGGCTCGACGCGGCGGCGGTACAGGTTGCCCAGTGATTTCAGTTGTGCGGGGCGCAGGCCCGAGGTATTTCCAAGCACTTTATCTATGTGAGGTCACATCCTTTTTGGGAGTACAGAGGGTGGGGTCTGGATTGTGGGCACAGCCCGGCGTCGCCAGGCCCGAACAAGGTTCGCGCGGCGGGTGGCTGCAGGGTTCTGTCATTGCCCCCAGAATAGCGCCCAGGCGCAATTGCAAAGGTGTGCAATGCCTTCAGGCGGCTATGGATTTGGGTGCGGGACAACCCTCAAATGCGGTTCAGCTTGATCATCGTGAAGCCAGGATAGGGGAAGGGCCGGGGCGGGCGCATCGGCAGGGTGGCCTAGCCTGCGTCCGCCAGCACTTCCCGCACCGTGTACCAGCCGCGCTCCACGATCTCCGGATTGGTGTCCTGGTAGTACGGCAGCGCGAATAGGGCTTTGGCCAGCGCCCTGGCCCGTCCGCGTGCCCAGGTGGCGTTGTCGGGCCGCAAGACTTCGCGGTACAGGCGGCGGCCCTCTGCGCTCATGGCGTTCCACGCGGGCATCAGATCCACTGCCGGATCGTTCAGCTCCAGCGCCGAGAAATCCAGCACGGCGGTCAGGCGCTGACCATCCCACAGCAGATTGTTGCTGTGCAGGTCACCGTGTACCCACACCGGGGCGTCCGTCCAGCCCGGCAGCCGCATCGCCTCGTCCCAGACTGTAGTGATCCGGCGGCAGGTGTCGGCGTCCAGCCACTGCGCCGAGGTTTCAAGACTGGCCCGGACGTGCGGATCCAGTGCGTGCAGATCGGTGGCCGGACTCTCCGCACGCGGCGCGTCGGTGGTGTCGCAGGCCCGCAGCGCCCGCACGAAGTCGGCCAGCTGAAGGGCCAGCTCAGGCCGCGCCGTCATTTCGGGCAGGGAAAGCATCTCATCCGGCAGCCAGCGGTAAATGCCCCAGGTGTACGGATAGCCTTCGCCCGGCTGACCCGGCGCCAGCGGTTCAGGGACACGCAACGGCAAGTGTGGCGCGAGTCTGGACAGCCACTCCAATTCCTTCTCCACCTGCCCCACCGCCCAGCCGATGCGGGGCAACCGCGCCAGCAGATCGTCGCCCAGCCGGTACAGCGCATTGTCGGTGCCGAACGACTGGACGCGGCGCACCTGCAACGTGGCCCAGTCGGGAAACTGCTGGGCCAGCAGCTGACGCACCAGCGCCTCGTCGGTGTGAATCTCGTCGGCGTGCATCTTGAGGTCAGGCGCCATTGGCCTGAGCGTACCGCCAGCCGTCGCCGCTGGGCCTGGGCCGAACGGCCTACGGTGTTCCTTTCCGCCCCCCCGGCCCGTCCTACACTGACCCCCATGTCCACCCCCGCAGTGTCCACGCCCGAACTGTTGCGCGAGGGCCTGCGCGAGGTGCTGTACGGCCCGGACGGCGGCCCACTGGCCGTGGGCCTGTTCAGCGTGGGCGAGGCGGGGCTGCTGAGAACCGTCCACGCGCTGACCCCCGCGCAGGCGAACGCGCCCGCCGCCCCAGGCCGCCCCACGCCCGCGCAGATCACCGTCCACCTGCGGCAGTCGCTGGAGCTGGCCGCCGCCCAGCTGAGCGATCCCTACGCCCTGCTGGCCGACGACACCGAGGCCTGGAGCGTGCGGATCACCAGCCCGCAGGCGTGGCGCGCGGAACTCGTCGCGCTGGCCCGCGCCGGGCAGACGCTGTACGAGGCGCTGTACCTGCCGCTCTCGCCGGACGGGCTGCGCCTTGCTTTCGGGGCCGTCGCGCACGCCGCGTACCACACCGGGGCCCTGCGCTTTCATCTGGCGAACCTGCTGGCGGAGGGGCGCTAGCCTCTGCGTGGGCGGTGCGTGAAGGGGCCGCCCGCCGCCTGCGCCCGCTGGCCGGGCCAGCTCCTGCTACGCTGGCTCCTGAGCCGCTGCCACCCGGCCCGCAGCCCTGCGGCCAGCCCGGCGGAAGGGAGGGCCGCGTATCAACACCCATAACGTGATGAGCAGCGCCGTCAGGCCGGTGTGCGGGAGGTGGCCCGGCCCCTTCTGGCGCCGGGAGTCCATTCGTCGCCTGCAGAGGAGGCGGGATGGGGAAGCCTGAGTTGAAAGGCGTTCGCGCCCGCCGCGCCAGGGCATGAGCGGGCTGTACCGGCGCCTGCTGCGCATCGTCCTGGCGGCGGTGGCCGGGATTGCGACCACGGCGGCGATGGTGCGGCTGGTGACCCTCAACCGGCGCCGCAGCCCCAGCTGGACGCTGCTGGTGGCGGCGCTGGCGACGGGGGCCGGGGTGGCGCTGACGGCGGGGCTGGTGTGGTGGGCCGCCGGGCCGCGTGACCACCAGAGGAGATCCGCCATGCGAATTCTGGCCCTGTCCGCCCTGTTCGGGGTCACGCTGACGCTGGTGCTGGCCCGCATCCTGATCGGCCCCGCCGTGGAGGCGCTGCCCGACACCCAGGTTTTTTTGCGGGCCTACGTGGCGGTGCTGGCCGCGTCGCTGGCGGTCACGGCAGGCTTCGCTCTAATCGGGGCGCTGAGCGCGGGGGCGCTGCCGCTGACCCGGCTGGGCGTGCCGCCGCGCGCCGGGCCGTACCGCACCGGCGTCGTGCTGGCGGTGTCGGGCGGCGTGCTGATGGTGCCGGGCCTGCTGATCCTGGTGGGCACGGCGGTGTACCGCGAGGGGGCACTGGGCGGCAATCTGCACCTCAGCGTGCTGCTGGGGGCGGTGGCGGCGCTGTACGGGCTGCTGGCCGGCAGCCTGATGGGCCTGCTGACCGTGCGCGTGGGGCAGGTGTGGCGGCCCGCGCTGGCCGGCGGACTGGGGGCCGGGCTGGGCGGCGTGGTGTGCGGGCTGCTGTTCCCGCTGCTGGGCGTCTCCAGCGTGATCCGCAGCGGCTGGGGCTTCGTGCTGATCGTTGCGGCCCTGATCGCGGTGATCCACCTGGGCTGGGGCCTGAGCGTGCGCCGCGCCATGACGCGCATCCTGCAGCTGGGAGAGCGGAGGGGCCGCCCGCTGCAAGTCGCCAGCCGCGTGCAGGTGAACGTCGTCGCCACCGTGGCGCTGGCGGTGCTGGCGGCGGTGCTGGGCCTGACCCGCACGTTGGGTGAGTTCGTGACCTCGCGCCCGGTCAACCCGGCCCCCCTGCGCGTGACCCAGCCGGCCAACCTGGACGCCACCGCGTTCTGCCCCGAACCCTCCGGCGTGCTGGAACGCGCCGTGTGGCAGGTGACCACCCGGAATGACCGTCCAGACCTGTCGTGCCAGAACCGGGTCTACCCGCTGATCCGCATGCCCGGCCCCAGCGCGGCGGCGGAAGAGGCCGTCCCGGCAGCCGCGCTGGCCGCCGAACAGGCTGCCGAGAGCCCCGATCCGGCGGCGGCCAGTGGCTTCGACGACGTGGCCGCACTGGTGCGCAGCGCCCGGCGCGAGGTGCTGTTCACCACCATGCAGTGGGAGGAGGGGCCGCTGAACCCCGGCCAGACGCTGGCCCGCGCACTGGCCGATTTGTACGCGGGGGTGAGGGCCAAGCCCGCCGCCTACCCTCAGGGCATGGACGTGCGCCTCACCCTGGGCAACTTTCCGGTGCTTTCCACCTTCGAGTGGGGGGCCGAGGTCTGGGGGGCGCTGCGCGATCTCACGGCGGCGGGCGTGCCGCTCTCCGATCCGGCACTGGGCTGGCGGGTGCAGCTGGGCAACTACGTGGGCACCTTTCCGCACAGCCACGTCAAGCTGCTGGTGATTGACGGCGAACTGCTGCTGGGCGCGGGCTTCAACTACGGTTACGGGCACTTTCCGCGCGGGCATCCCTCCGGGCGGGGCGACAACCTGTTCGATCTGGGACTGGTGACGCGCGGCCCGGTGGCGCAGGACGGCGTGACCGTCTTCGAGGATCTGTGGACGCGCAGCAAAGTGGTGGAGTGCGACGCCGAACCGAATGCCGCCAATCCGCAGCGGGGCTGTCGCCTGGGCGCACGCGGCGTCCGGGGTGGCCCACCCGAAGTCCGGGACGCCGAGCCGGCCGGCACGCAGCGGGTGTTCAGCCTGTACCGCCGCGAGGGCTTTACCGAGGCCGATCAGGCGGTGGTGGCGGTGCTGGAGGCGGCCCGCAGGTCCGTCGATCTGCTGCAGGTCAATTTCAGCATGGACGTGGGCTGCATCGTCGCGCTGCTGAACCCGGCGCTGTGCACTGACCGGGACCGCCTGCCGTACATGACGGCGCTGCTCGACGCCCTGGGGCGCGGCGTCCGGGTGCGGCTGATGAGCGACGCCGGCGGCCTGGGCGGCATCGAGAACCGCATCGCGCTGGCGTACCTGGGCCGCGAGATGAGCAAGCGCGGCATTCCCGCCTCGCGCTTCGAGGCCCGCTGGTTTCCCACGCCGCTGCACGCCAAGGCCATCCTGGTGGACGGCCAGATGCTGGTGGTGGGCAGCATGAACCTGCACTACTCCTCGTGGACGCAGGGGCCGCTGGGGCTGGCCGAGTATGACCTCGCCACCACCGCGCCGGGCGTGGTCCGCGAATTTGCCGGCATCTACCGCACGTACTGGCCGCAGTCGGGGAACATCGTCCTGCCGCCTTTCCTCACCGAGACCGGGGTGGGCCAGCCGTGAACCCGGCCTGCACCGGTTCCAGTTCGAACACCGCGATCTCTGCCGGGCACGACAGCCGCGCGGGCACGGCAGTCATGCCCAGCCCCCGCGACACGAAGGCGCGGGCCGGCGCCTGCACCCAGCCCTGCGCGAAGCGCTGCCCGTGCGCCGAGGCCGTGCTGACCGCGCCCAGCAGCGGCAGGCGCACCTGACCGCCGTGGGTGTGGCCGCACAGGGTCAGGCCCACCGATGCGGGCACGAACGGCAGTTGATCCGGATTGTGGCTGAGCAGCAGCGTGGCCCCGCCGCCGCGCCCGCGCAGGGCGGCCGTCAGATCCGGCTGGCCCTGCATCCAGTCGTCCACCCCCGCCAGGTACACGTCCGGACGCAACTGCACGCCCGCGTTGGTCAGGATGGTCACGCCGCTGTCCGCCAGCGCCGCGGCGAAGTGTGCGCGCCGCTCGCGCCAATCGGCCCGCTGCGGACTGTGAAAGCGCCGGGCGTACTGCCCGAAACTGCCGTAGTCGTGGTTGCCCCACACGCCGTACACGCCCAGCGGTGCGCTCAGGCGCGACAGTTCGGCCAGCAGCGGGGCGGCCCCGCCCATCACGTCGGCGTCCAGGAAGTCGCCGGTAATCACGATCAGGTCCGGGCGTTCGATCAGGGTGGCGTCCACCCAGGCGCGCACCTGTTCGGCCCCGATGTACAGGCCGTAATGCAGGTCCGTGAGCTGCGCCACCCGCAGCGGGCGCGTGAGCCCCGGCAGGCCGGCGGTGTGCCGGACCACCACCGCCCGGTCCGCCCCCGACAGCGAGGCCGCGCGGGCGGCGCCCAGGGCCAGCAGGCCGGTCAGCGCCGCGCGCCGGGGCAGGGAAATGCGCCTCCAGTTCATGCCTTACGGTAAGGCCAGACCCCCGGAGCGACCCTGGGACGGCTCACGCTTGGCCGACTTCAAGCCCCACAGGCGAGCGCCCCCGCCGGGTGGGCTGGGGGCGCTGGCATTGGCGAAGAGGGTGGGATTCGAACCCACGGTACAGTTGCCCGTACTTCAGTTTTCGAGACTGACCCATTCAACCACTCTGGCACCTCTCCGCGCCTTCCTCGAACAATGGGCAAGCGGGAGTGTAGCACGCCTCTTCGCGGGGGGAAAGGGGCGTCCTGGGTGCCGGGCGGGCGGCGCGGTTCTCATTCGCCCCTTTCCATCATCAGCTTTTCCAGTGCATAGTGAGAGGAATTGGGCCACGCGCCCGATGCCACACCGGGGGAGACTTTGACGGACGCGCTGCACACCTTGCTCACCATCCTTGACCTGCTGGGCCTGCTGATGCTGGGCCTTTATTTTCTGCAGATGCTGCTGGCGGCCACGCTGCCCCGGCCCCGGCGTCTGTACGCGCCGGACGAGGCGCTGAACTTCACCTTCGTCGTGCCGGCCCTGAACGAGGAGGCGGTGATTGAGGCCACCGTCCGCAACCTGCGCGAGGTGGCCCCGGACGCCCGGATCGCCGTGATTGACGACGGCAGCGACGACCGCACCGCCCAGATCGTGGAGCGGCTGGCCGCAGGCGACGCGCGGGTGACCCTGCTGCGCCGCCGCTTCCCGGAAGCCCGGCAGGGCAAGGGCAAGGCCATGAACTGGGCCGTGTCGCAGGTGCTGCGCGACCTGCGGGCGGCGGGCGCAGACCTGCAAAAAGAAGTTTTCGTGGTCATTGACGCCGATGGGCGCGTGACCCCTGGCCTGCTGCCCGAAGCGCGGCGCGTCATGGCGCACAGTGACGTGGTGGCCGCGCAGGCCCGCGTGCGAATCCGGCAGTCGCCCGGACGCCTGAGCCTGAAAAACGCCGTGGGCCGCATGCTGGAGCAGCAGCAGGACATGGAGTTCTTCATCACCCGCCACATCCAGCTGATGCGCTCGTGGTGGCACAGCGCCGCCCTGTGCGGCAACGGACAATTCATGCGCGCCAGTTACGTGGCGTCCATGTTTGGTGCCGGACAGACGCCGTGGCCCGACGTGCTGCTCGAAGACTTCGGCAGCGCCGCCGAGGCCCGGTTGGTCAGTCCCCGGCACCGGCTGGTTTTTCTGGAGGCGGCGGTCACGCAGCAGGGCCTGCCTGATCTGCGCCGCTTCTCGCGCCAGCGCGCCCGCTGGACGCAGGGCACCATGCAGTGCCTGCCGTACCTGGCCCACCTGTGGCGCCGGCCCGTGCCCCTGCTGGCCCGCCTGGACCTGAGCTACTTCATCCTGGGGCCGTGGCTGAGCGGCATCATCGTGCTGTCGTTCCTGACCCAGCCGCTGCGCTGGGGCATGGGCGCGCAGGGGCTGGTGCTGGACGCGCAGGTCAGCCTGATCATCACCGTCATCAACGTGATCATCCAGTTGCAGTGGGTGGCCCGCTATAGGCGCGAGAACCGCCTGTCGCTGGGCCGCACGGTGTTTACGCTGGGCAGCCTGCCGGTCTACGGCTTCGCGCTGTTCCTGAGCCTGCCGATGGCCTACAAACACTACTTCACGGGCCGCCTGACCTGGGACAAGAGTCTGCGCCACCTTGAGCCGGGCCACGCCGGGCCGGGCGAGGGTCAGGCAGGCGAGCTGCTGACGGTGGGCCGGGGCAGCGACTGAACACAGCCGGGCTGCTATAGCCTCCGCGCAGAACAGGCCGTCCCCGCTTCGAAGCGGGGACGGTTTCTGGTGGGCCAGGCGCTGCGGCTGGCAATCCGCTGTCCTACTCCACCGCCTCGCCGCGCTGCAATTTCACGGCGCGCACGAGATTCTGATACATCAGCGCGCTAGTCAGCGGGCCGACGCCGCCGGGCACCGGGGTCTGAGCCCGCACGGGCAGGTCAGGCATGGCGTCGCCCACCATCTCGCCGCCGTCCTGCACGTTGATGCCGGCGTCGATGACGACGTGGTGCGGCTGAACGTGTTCGGGCCTGAGCAGCCCGGCGTGACCCACCGCCACCACCACCGCGTCTAACGGAGCCAGCACCCCGGCCAAATCGCGGGTGTGTTCGTTGCACAGCGTCACGGTCACGCCCCGGTTGTTCAGCATGAAGGTCAGCGGACGGCCCACCGTGCGGCCCGGCCCGATCACGGCCACGCGCAGCCCGCGCAGGTCATCGCCCAGCACGCGCCGCAGCAGGAAGCGCACGCTGCGCGGCGTGGGCGGCAGCAGCGCCTCGGCCTCCTGCCCCGCCGCGATCAGGGCGAGGTTGGCGGGGGTCAGCCCCTCCACATCCTTGCGCGGCGCGATGTGCAGCAGCGCGGCGTCTGCGTCCAGCCCGCGTGAGAGCGGCAATTCCAGCACGACGCCGTGAACCGAGTCGTCCGCCGAGAGTTCACGCAACGTCGCTTCCAGTTCCTCCCGAGCCGCCCCGGCCCCCAGCTCGCGCACGCTGAAGTCCACGCCCAGCCGCCCGGCCCGCCGCGCCTTGCTGTCCACGTACACCCGCGAGGCCTCGTCGTCGGACGCCAGCACGCTGACCAGATGCGGGCGGAACGCCCAGCCTTTCAGGGCCTGGCGAACGCCCTGGGTCACCTCGTCGGCGAGGGGTTTGCCGAGAAGGGGTGTGGGCTGTTTGCCTTGTGCCATCAGCTTTCCGCCTTCTGCATCATCAGTGCCGGAAATGGCGCGAACCCGTGAAGACCATGCTCAGGCCCAGCTCGTTGGCGGCGGCGATCACCTCGGGGTCACGCTTGGCCCCGCCGGGTTGCAGGATGGCCGTGACCCCCGCACCCGCCGCCAGCCGCACCACGTCGTCGAAGGGAAAGAACGCCTCGGAGGCCAGCGACGCGCCGTGCGCCCGCTCGCCCGCGTTCGCCACCGCGCGTTCGGCGGCCCAGATGCGGCTGACCGCCCCCGCGCCCAGGCCCACCGTGACGCCGCCGCGCGCCAGCACCACCGCGTTGCTGCGGGCGTGCTTGACCGTCGCCCACGCGAAGCGCAGGTCATTCCATTCCTCGTCGCGGGGCTGGCGCGTGGTGACCACTTCCGGGCACAGGTCATCCCACGGGCGGGCGTCGCGCTCCTGCACGGCGAAGCCTCCGGCCAGGGGGCGCAAGTCCAGCACGCTGACCGATTTGGCCTGCCCGGCGATCAGCACGCGCAAGTCGGGTTTCTTGGCGGCGAACCACTCCACCGCGTCCGGGGTCACGTCCGGCGCGATCAGCACTTCCAGAAAGGTGCCGCGCATAGCCTGGGCCGCGTCCAGATCAACCGTGCCGCCCACCGCCACCACGCCGCCGAACACGCTGAGGGTGTCGGCGTCGCGCGCCAGTTCCCAGGCGGCCCGCGCGCCATCGGCCCGCGCCACGCCGCAGGGGTTGCCGTGCTTGACGGCCACGCAGACCACGCCGTCCTCCTGCGCCGCCAGCTCCTGGCACAGCGCCCAGGCGGCGTCGGCGTCGGCGTAGTTGTTGAAGCTCATGGGCTTGCCCGCCACCACGCGGGCGTCGATCACCGGCCCGCGCGCCCCGCCCCAGCGGTAGATCGCGCCGGGCTGGTGGGGATTCTCGCCGTAGCGCACCTCGGCCACCTTGGACAGGCTCAGCGTCAGTTCGGGCGGCAGTTTGGTGGGCAGCGTGTCCGAGTCGCCCTCCAGATAGGTCGTGATGGCGGCGTCGTACTCGCTGGTGTGGCGGTACGCCTTGGCGGCCAGGCGGCGGCGCTCGGCTTCACTGACCTCGTCCTTCAATGCCAGTTCGTAGTCCGCCGGATCCACCAGCACCAGCACGCCCGCGTGGTTCTTGGCCGCCGAGCGGATCATGGCCGGGCCGCCGATGTCGATGTTCTCGATCACGTCGGCGTCGGGTGCGCCGCGCGCCACCGTCTCGCGGAAGGGATACAGGTTGACGCACACCAGATCGATGGTGCCGAAGCCCTGCGCCGCCAGTTCCGAGAGGTGCCCGTCCTCGCGCCGGGCCAGGATGCCGCCGTGAACCGCCGGGTGCAGCGTCTTGACCCGCCCATCCAGCATCTCGGGAAAGCCGGTGACGTCGCTGACCGCCGTGACCGGCACGCCCGCCTCTTGAAGGGCCGCGAACGTGCCGCCGGTACTCAGGAGTGTCCAGCCGCGCTCCACGAGAGAACGCCCAAATTCCACCACGCCGGTCTTGTCGCTGACCGAAATCAGAGCCTGTTTGCCCATTGTTGATCCTCCCCACCACAAGAATGTCGGAACGTTCCGCCGTGTTGCGGTGAACGTCAGACCCAGGCGCGCGATCAATTCGAAAGTCGGAAAGCGGCTTCCCCGTGGTTGGCCCACGTTCAGCGCCAGTTGCCGCCCGCTGTGGGGCACAGCATAACGCAAGGCGTGGGGGCGGGCCGCGCCCTGGCCCTGGCTCATCCATTGGTGGGGCGCGGCCCACACCCCCGGCCTCTACACTGGCAGGGATGACCGCCGCCCGTCGCCCCCCGCGCCACCTGCGCCTGCTGCTGATGGCGGTGCTGGCGGCGCTGCTGCTGGGCACCTTGCTGCTGCCCGAGGTGCGGGCTTTTCTGGCGCGCGGTTACGCGGCCCTGATCGCCCAGGATCCGGCAGTCACGCACGCCTTCGTGCGCTCGCTGGGCTGGGCCGGGCCGGTGGCGATTCTGGTGGCGTACGTGATTCAGGCGGTGATTCCAGTGCTGCCCTCGCTGGTGCTGACCGCAGTGACGGTGCGGGCCTACGGGCTGGTGGCGGGCTTCGTGCTGGTGTTTGCCGGGGCGCTGCTGGGCGCGGCGGCGGGCTACGGCCTGGGCCGCGCGCTGGGCGAACCCATGGTGCGGGCGCTGGCCGGGGAAACGGCGCGGACGCGGGCGCAGGACTTCATGAACCGGCACGGCGCGCAGGGCGTGCTGCTGGTGCGCCTGATGCCGGTGCTGCCCGCCGAGGTGCTGAGTCTGGTGGCCGGGGCGGCGCGCATGGGCTTTCGCCCGTTCATGCTGGCGACGGCGGTGGGGGTGCTGCCGGTCACGCTGCTGGTGGTGTGGCTCAGCGAATCGGCCCAGCGGCTGCTGTGGGGGCTGGCCCTGATGTCGCTGGTGGTGGGCGGCGTGGCCCTCGTGCGCTGGGGGCTGGCGCGGCACAGGGCGGCGGCAGGTGTCGTGGAGAGAGACCCGGTTCAGGACGCCCGGCCCAAGACCTGAGGCTCCGGCTCGGGTAAACTGCGCCCCATGCCCGCCCAAGCGCGGGGCAGGAGGACCATGACTCAGACCAACAGGGACGCCCCAGCCGCGTCCGCCTACGAACGCGCCGGCGTCAGCATCGATGCCGGACACCGCGCCGTGTCCCTCATGAAAGACGCTGTGGCCCGCACCCACACCCCCGCCGTGCTGGGCGGCCTCGGCGGCTTCGGGGGCCTGTTCAGCGCCTCGGCCTTTGCGGGCCTCGCGGACCCGGTGCTGGTGGCCTCCACCGACGGCGTGGGCACCAAGACCAAGGTGGCCGTGCGCCTGGGGCAGCCCGGCGGCCTGGGCGCGGACATCGTCAACCACTGCGTCAACGACATTCTGGTGCAGGGCGCGCGCCCGCTGTTTTTTCTGGATTACGTGGCGATGGGTCGGCTGGACCCCGAAGCGGTGGCTGCCGTGGTCACCGGGGCGGCGGGGGCCTGCAAGGCGCTGGGCGTGGCCCTGCTGGGCGGCGAGACCGCCGAGATGCCCGGCGTCTACGTGGACGGCGAACTGGACATCGTGGGCACGATTGTCGGGGTGGTGGACCGCCCGGCACTGGTGGACGGCTCGCGCATCGAGGCTGGCGACGCCGTGATCGCCCTGCCCAGCGCCGGGCTGCACACCAACGGCTTCTCGCTGGCGCGGCTGGCGCTGGACGGGCTGGACTGGCACGAGGAACGCGCCGATCTGGACGGGCAGACCCTGGCCGCCCTGCTGCCGGTCCCGCACCGCGCCTACGTGGCGGCCCACGACGCCCTGAAAGATGCCGGCGTGGACGTGCGCGGCATGGCCCACATCACCGGCGGCGGCCTGATCGACAACCCGCCGCGCGTGTTTCCGCCGGGGGTGGGCATGACCATCGACACCGCGTCGTGGACCGTGCCGCCGCTGTTCCGGCTGATCGTGCGGGAAGCGCAGGTGGACCGCGCCGAGGCCTTCCGCGCCCTGAACATGGGCGTGGGGTTCCTGTTCATCGTGCCTGCGGCCGAGGCGGACGCCGCCCTGTCGGCCCTGCGCGGCGCGGGCGAGCAGCCCTGGGTCATTGGGGAGATGGTGGCCGGGGAGGGCGTGACCCTTGGCGGCATTGATGGTGCGGGCGCTGACGGGGGGACCGGTTGACCTCCTCCACCAAACCCCGCACCCACAAGGGACGGCTGGCCCCCTTTGGCTTCACGCCGCCGGACCGCCGCAGCGCCACCGAATTCTGGGTGGTGCGCCACGGCGAGAGCACCTGGAACACCGAGGGCCGCTACCAGGGGCAGGCCGACGTGCCGCTGAGCCACGTCGGCATTCTCCAGGCCGCCAGCCTGGCCGAGCGCCTGACCGGGCAGCACTTCGACGCGGTGTACACCAGTGACCTGCGGCGCGCCGCCCAGACGGCCGAGGCGGTGGCCGAACGCCTGGAAGGACCGCCCCCCGTGCAGGGCGATCCCGGCCTGCGCGAGATCGACGTGGGCGAACTGTCGGGCCTGGTGATCGCGGACATCCGTGAGCGTCACCCCGACTATCTGGAAGCCCTCAAGGCCGATCCCTGGGCCACCCGGCGGCCCGGCGGCGAGAGCATGGAAGACCTGTACGCCCGCAGCGGCGCGGCCTTCGAGGCCCTGCGCGCCCGGCATCCGGGGGGGCGCGTGCTGGTGTTCACGCACGGCGGCGTGGTGCGCGTGGCGGTGGGGCTGGCGCTGGGCGGCGTCCCGGCCAACGCCTGGGCAAGATTGAGCGTCACCAACACCAGCATCACCCGCGTGCTGCTGGACGAGAACAGCGGCACGCTGCTGGGCTTCAACGACGACGCGCACCTGGAAGACCTGATCGAGGCCACCGAGGCCGACGACGTGCTGGGGCAGACGCAATGACCGCCCCCGCCCCGGACCTCGCCGCCCGCTACCAGGCCGGAGACCTGCGGGCGCTGGCAAGAGCGGTCACGCTGGCCGAGGCGGGGTTGCCCGCCGCGCGGCCCCTGCTCAAGATCGCCCGTTCGGGTGGAATTCGCTCGGTGGTGCTGGGCATCACCGGCAGCCCCGGCAGCGGCAAGAGCACCCTGACCGACGCCCTGATTGCGGAACTGCGGGCGCAGGGCAAACGGGTGGCGGTGCTGGCGGTGGACCCCAGCAGCCCGTATTCCGGCGGGGCGATTCTGGGCGACCGCATCCGCATGTTGCGCCACCACGCCGATTCCGGGGTGTTTGTGCGCTCGCTGGCCAGCCGGGGCGCGCTGGGCGGCCTGTCGGCCCGCACGATGGCGGTGCTGGCGCTGCTGGAGGGCGGCGGCTTCGACTGGATCATCCTCGAGACCGTGGGTGTGGGCCAGTCGGAGGTGGACGTGGCCGCCGCGTGTGACCACACCCTGCTGGTGGTCACGCCGGCCGGGGGCGACGGCGTGCAGGCGTTCAAGGCCGGCATCATGGAAATTGCGGACGTGATCGCCGTGAACAAGGCGGACCTGCCCGGCTCGTCGCGGACCGTGCGCGAGCTGACCTCGGCGCAGGCGCTGGGCTGGCACGACGAGCACACCTGGCTGGCCCCGGTGCGCAAGACCATCGCCTCGCAGGGCGAGGGGGTGGGCAGCGTGATCGAGGCCGTGCTGAAACACCGCGCCCATCTGGGCGAGGCGGGGTTGCAGGAACGCCGCCGCCTGCGCGCCGAGTTCGAGGTGCGCTCGCTGGTGCAGGAGCGCCTGCTGCGCCGCGCCCGCGACGCTGGCGGTGACCTTTACGCCCGCGTGGCGAAGGGCGAGCTGGACGCTGAGGCGGCGGCGGACGAGCTGCTCGGCGGTTCTTGAGCGTCGGTGGATGAAGGCCCGAACCCTTGCCCCCCTGCTGCTCGCCTTTCTGGGCGTTCAACGTCTGCTGGAACTGCGTCTGGCCCGTGCCAATGAGCGCTGGGCGCGTGAACACGGCGCGGTGGAATACGGGCAGGAGCATTACCCGCTGTTCTTCGTGCTGCATCCGGCGTGGATGGTCTGCACGTTTCTGGAAGGCCGCGCGTCCGGGCGGCGGGTCAACTGGCCCGCGCTGGCCCTGTTCGTGCTGGCGCAGCCACTCAGATACTGGGTGGTTCTCACTCTGGGCCGCTTCTGGAACACCCGCATCCTGATCGTGCCGGGGGGGCAGCGGGTCACGGGTGGCCCCTTCCGCGTCCTGAAGCATCCCAACTACGCGGTGGTGGTGCTGGAACTGCTCAGCGCGCCGCTGGCGGTGGGGGCGTGGCGCACGGCCATCGTCTTCTCGCTGCTGAACGCCGGGTTGCTGAGGCTGATCCGCATTCCGGCCGAGGAGCGGGCCTTGGCCCAGTACGCCGCCCCAGCTGAACGCACCTGATCTGCGGCCCGGTTATTCGGGACTGGGAAAACGCCGTTCGAGTTCCAGGCCTCTGGGCGTGTCGGCCAGTTGCAAGGCGGCGTGGACCGCCATGCCCTGCAGTTCCAGGCGGGTGCGGCCCCGAAAATTGCTGCGTTCCACCACGGCGGCCACCGCGCCCACGCTCCAGCCGCGTTTGGCGGCCAGCAGCGCAATCAGCAGCTCGGGCAGGCCGTCCTGCAGCTGCTGGGTCAGGATCACGGCGGTGTGCAGGTCTTCCGGCAGAGGGTTCGGTGTCGGCAGGGACCAGTGGTTGGGGTGTTCGTCCGGCACCTCCGCATCTTTGTGTCCTGAGTGATCACGAGCCACCGTGGGGTCCGCCGTTTCGTCCGGCTGGGCCAGGACCACCGGCGTGCCGCGCAGGCGGGCCAGTCCGCGCGCCATCCGCTCGGCGTCCGGCAGGGCGATCACCACGTCGAAGTCCGGCATCAGCCTGTCGAAGTGCTCCAGCACGGCGGTGCGGTCACGCAGGCTCAGGTCGCGCAGGCGGTCCTCAAACTGCGTCTCGCTGGGCAGCGCCTTGGTGATGACAGCGAGAAGCGTCTGGGCCATGCGCTCAGCCTAACGCTTCGGCGGGGCGGCGCAAACACTCTTTGTACACTGCCCCGCTGGCGTCGGGGGCAGCCGCCGGGGGCAGCGGCGATCTTCGGCCCGCCCGTGATCCTCCTGACCGGACAGCCCGCTGCCCGCCGCGCCCGGTGCAGAGTACTCTGCGTGGCATGCAGGTCCGTGCCAGCACCCCGACTCCCCTGATCCAGCACGGCACGGCCATTGCCCTGGCCGTCACGGCAGGCCACTTCATCAACGACGCCTACGGCGCGATGCTCACGCCGCTGATGCCCGCGCTGCAGAGCAAGTACGGCGTGAGCATCGCCGCCGTGACCCTGCTGTCCAGCGTCTACAGCCTGACCAGCAGCGTGATGCAGCCGCTGCTGGGCATCGTGGGCGAGAGCCTGGACCGCCGCTACGCCGCCGCGCTGGGGCCGCTGATGACGGGCCTGGGCCTGACCATGATGGGCTTCGTGCCGCTGTTCGGGGCGCTGATCCTGCTGGTGGCGGTGGCCGGCTTCGGCAGCGGCTTCTTTCATCCGGCGGGGTCCGCCTACGTGGCCCACAACAGCCCGCCGAACAAGCGAGGGTTGTGGGCCAGCATCTTCAGCGCGGGCGGCACGGCGGGCATGGCGCTGGGACCGGTCTTCGCGGGGGTGGGCCTGACGCACCTGCCGTGGTTCGCGCTGATCGGGGTGGTGTTCGCGGCCCTTACCTTCGCGGTTACGCCGTCCGGCACGCAGAAGGCCCGGAAATTCAAACTGCGCGAGTACGCCCAGATTTTCCGGGGGCCGATGCAGTGGCTGTGGGGCATGGCGGTGCTGCGCTCGCTGGCCAGCATGGGCTACAACACCATGCTGCCGTTCATGCTGTTTGCGCGCGGTTTCGGTCAGCGCGAGGTGGGCATCACCCTGGCCATCTACGCCATCGCCAGCGCCATCGGCGGCATTGTGGGCGGACGGCTGAGTGACCGCTACGGGCGCACCCCGGTGCTGCGCGCCGCCATCCTGACCACCATTCCGTTCTTCGCCGTGCTGATCCTGTCGCATCCCGGCCAGTGGTGGTTCTACCCGCTGACCTTCATGGTGGGCGCGGCAGTCAACGCCAGCATCCCGGTGGGCGTGGTCACCGCGCAGGAATATGCCCCGCAGCACGTGGCCGTGGCCAGCAGCATCATGATGGGCTTTTCCTGGGGTTTTGCGGGCCTGCTGATCTTCCTGGTGGGCCTGCTGGCCGACGCCACCACCCCCACCACGGCGGCGCTGGTCAGCATCAGCCTGCTGATTCCCAGCGCCGTGATCGCCTACCGCCTGCCGGAGCCGGAGAAAGCAGACTTCAGCTGAGGCTGGGTGAAGTGCCCCCTCCTGCCGTGGGAGGGGGCACTCTGTTTGCCGTTCGCTTGAGGCTCGGAAACAAAAGTGATGGTTTATACGGACTCCGATTGAAAGGTGTTGAAAATACCTGGAATCCGAGCGAGACTCGCAGAGCTGCGCTAGCAGAGGAAGAGCGTCCACATGGGCGTCTGTCCATGACGACAGCGAGAATGAGGAAAACATCCCTCCGGACGTGGAGTGGAGACATCGGAGCTGTCCCGATGTCTGTCGCGTTACAAACGGAATCCGTATTAGCCCTGCCCGGCCCACACCAGCACCACGCCGCCCCGCGCCGCGATTTCCAGCTCCGCACCCTCGGTCAGCTCGTAGGTCTGGCCGCTCAGCACGTCGCGGTACCGCCCCGCCTCCACGCCGCGCAGGGGGACGCGGGCCGGTTCCTGGGCGCAGTTCAGGGCCACGTAGGCGCAGCGCCCCTCATGGCAGCGGGCATACAGCAGCGACTCGCCCTCGGCGTGCAGCACCTCGAAATCCCCGCGTTGCAGCGGGCGGCTGGCGTGGCGGGCCGCCGTCAGCTTGCGCGTCAGCTCCAGCGTGTCGATGTCCCACTCTGAATCATTCCAGGGGAAGGCCCGGCGGCAATCGGGATCGGGGCCGCCGGGCAGGCCGATCTCGTCGCCGTAGTAGATGCACGGCGCGCCGGGGTAGGTCATCTGGAAGATGGTGGCGAGGCGGTAAGCCGTGGCGTCGCCGCCCACCGCCGTGATGAAGCGGGCCGTGTCGTGCGAGTCCAGCAGGTTCAGCTGGGCGGCCACGATTTCCGGGTGGTACATGCGGGCCACCTCGGTCATGCGGGCGGCGAAGGCCGGGGCGTCCACCGGGTCCACGCGGCCGGTGCCGCTGCGCTCGTTCATGGGGTGGTCCAGCGTGCGGGCGCCGAAAAAGGCCAGGCAGGGGCGGGTGAAGTGGTAGTTCATCACGGCGTCGAACTGATCGCCGCGCAGCCAGCGGTGGGCGTCGCCCCAGATCTCACCGACGATGTAGGCGTCGGCGTTGACCGCCTTGACGCGGCGGCGGAACTCCTGCCAGAAAGAATCGTCGTCGATCTCGTTGGGCACGTCCAGCCGCCAGCCGTCGATGCCGAAGCGGGTCCAGTACTCGGCCACCTCCCACAGAAAGTCGCGCACGGCGGGATTGTCGGTGTTGAACTTGGGCAGTGCCCGGTTGCCCCACCACGCGGCGTAGCCGGCAGGTTTTTCATCGTTGTAGGCGTGCAGCGGCCAGCCTTCGGGGTGGAACCAGTCGCGGTAGGCGCTGTCCTGACCCTGTTCCAAGAGGTCGTTGAACTGGAAAAACCCCCGGCTGCTGTGGTTGAACACGCCGTCCAGCACCACCCGCATGCCGCGCCCGTGGGCCTCGTCGATCAGCGCCCGCAGCGCCGCGTTGCCGCCCAGCATGGGGTCCACCTGAAAGTAGTCGTGGGTGTGGTAGCGGTGGTTGCTGGCCGACTGGAACACCGGGCAAAAATAGATGGCATTCACGCCCAGGCTCTGGATGTGGTCCAGCCGCTCGATGACGCCCCACAGGTCGCCGCCCATGTAACGGTTGAATTCCGGGGTGTCGCCCCACGGCTGCAGGTTCAGGCCGTTCACGCGTCCGCTGCGGGCAAAGCGGTCCGGAAAGATCTGGTAGAACACGGCGTCTTTCACCCATTCGGGGGTGGTGGGGTGGGCGGGCTGGGGGTGGGTGTGGGGGGCGTTCTGCACGGCGGTCATCTGCGCGCCAGCATAGCGGAGCGGGCCTGACAAAGGTCATTCAGCGGAGGCTGGCCCGCTCGCTCAGCCGCAGCACAAAGGCCCGCGCGTCCTCCTTGTTCCGGATCTCGTCCAGCGCCACCGCCTCGTTCAGCGCCCGCAGCACTTCGCCCACGCGCGGGCCGGGCGGGAGGTGCAGCAGCGCCATCACGTCCCCCCCGGTCAGCAGGGGAGGGGGCGGAGCGGGCCGGTCCTCCAGCGCCTCCAGCACGCGCCCCATGGCGACGGCGTAGGCGTGGCGGCTGGCCTCGGAACTGCTTGGGCCACGCGCGGCCTCGCGGTCCGCCAGCATCACCCACAGCAGGTCCGGCAGCAGGTCGCGGCGGCGGTGGACGAAGCGGCGGGCTTCCTTGTCCCCGGCGGGCAGCGGCACCATATGGGCCTCCACCAGTCGGGCGATGTGCCGGATGTCGTCTGCGGGCAGTTTCAGGCGGGTCAGCATCTGGGTGGTCAGCGCCGCGCCCAGCTTGTCGTGGCCGTAGAAGTGGGTGCGCCCCGTCTCGGCGTCTACCGTGTGGGAGCGCGGTTTGCCCACGTCGTGCAGCAGGGCGGCCCAGCGCAGCGGCAGCGGCGCGTCCGGCAGCCGGGCCAGAAGTTGATGCAGCGCCTCCAGTCCATGCTCGAACACGTCCAGATGGTGGAAACCGCCCTGCTGGAGGCCAATCCCCTCGCGCAGTTCGGGCAGGGTCAGGGCCAGCAGGCCCAGGTCTTCGAGGCGTTTCAAGCCGTGCGCGGCGTCCGGGTGCAGGAGCAGGGCGTGCACTTCGTCCCGGATGCGCTCGGCGGCAGGCATCCGCAGCGTGCTGTTCGCCAGTGCCGCCGCCACCTCGCGCACCACCCTTTCCGTCTCCGGCTCCAAGCGAAACCCCAGCGTGACCTCCAGCCGCACCGCCCGCCATGCCCGCAGCGGATCGGCCCGCAGGTTGGCCGCGCTGACCATCCGCAGCCGCCGCGCCCTCAGATCGGCCTGCCCGCCAGCCGGATCCAGAATCTTCTTTGCTTCGGTGACGGCCAGCGCGTTCACGGTGAAATCCCGCCGCAGCAGATCGTCGTTGAGGTCCGCCGGCAGCGGCACGAAGTCGTGATGGGCCTCGCCGTCCAGATGCACCCGCCAGTAGCCGCGTTTCTCGTCCAGCGGGAAGGCCGAGCCGCCCAGCGACTCCGCCATCGCCCGCGCCGCCGCGGCGGGGTCCGGCACCGCCCAGTCGTAATCTTTCGGCGGTGCGCCGCGCAGCCAGTCACGCGCCGCGCCGCCCACCAGCAGGCCGCCGGGCGGAAAGGGAGGCAGGGGAGGGCGGCGGCGGAACATGCAGACCATGCTAAGGGGCAGGGGAGGTTCAGACGGTGTGACCTGGGGGAAATGACCGTGCGGTGTAGTGATTCTCCCGGCCAGAGGCCTCCCCGCCAACCCTCAATCTTTTCCACCTTGCTTCCCACCCGCCCACGCGAGTAGGTTGCAGCCATGACCCAGACTGAACCGACACCAATTGGTTTTGCCAAGATCGCCGTGGGCGTGGACTTCTCGCCCTCCAGCCAGCATGCGCTGGCGGTGGCCCGCGCCCGCTTTCCCGGCGCGCAGATCCGGCTGCTGCACGTCACCGACGCCCGCGTGACCACCTCGCCGGACCTGATGGGCGGCGTGACCCCGGCGGTGTTCGACGCGGGGCTGCTCAGTTCCCTGGAGGACGCCGACGCCCAGCGGCTGGCCGCGATCATGCAGGGCAGTGAGGAAACCGAGCAACTGGTGGGCGATCCGGTGACCGGCATCGTGGAGGCCGCCGCCCGCTGGGGCGCGGACCTGATCGTGGTCGGCACGCACGCGCAGGGCGCGCTGGAGCATTTCTTCATCGGCAGCAGCGCCGAGAAGATCGTGGGCCGCAGCCCCATCCCGGTGCTGACCGTGCGTCTGCCGGATCGCCGCGCTTGAAGGTTGGCCTGTGAAAGTCGGCGTTGTCGGCGCGGGGCTGGTGGGGGCGACGGCCGCCTACGCCATGACCCTGCGCAATTCGTGCAGTGATCTGGTGCTGGTGGATCAGGACGGGGCCAGGGCGCGGGCCGAGGCCCAGGACATCGCCCACGCCGCCCCGATCAGCCACGGGGCGCGGGTGGGCAGCGGCGACTACGCGGCGCTGGAGGGCAGCCGGGTGGTCATCATCGCCGCCGGAGCCAACCAGAAGCCCGGCGAGAGCCGCACCGACTTGCTGGACAAGAACGCCGACATTTTCCGGCAAGTCATCCCGCAGGTGGCCGCGCACGCGCCCGGCGCGGTGCTGCTGATCGCCACCAACCCGGTGGACGCGCTGACCGATCTGGCGGTCTCTCTGGCCCCCGGACACGCGGTGATGGGGTCCGGCACGGTGCTGGACAGCGCCCGGCTGCGCTGGCTGATCGCGCAGCATGCCGGGGTGGACGCCACCAACGTCCATGGCTACGTGCTGGGCGAGCACGGCGACAGCGAGGTCATCGCCTGGAGCAGCATGGCGGTGGCCGGGCTGCCGGTGGCCGACTTCATGGCGGCGCGCGGCCTGCCGTGGACCCCGGAGATCTGCGCGGAGATCGAGACGGGCACGCGCGACGCCGCCGCGAGCATCATCGGTGGCAAGCGGGCCACCTACTACGGCATCGGCGCGGCGCTGGCGCGGATCACCGAGCGCGTGCTGGGGGACCGCCGCGCTGTGCTGACGGTCAGCGCCCCCACCCCCGAATACGGCGTCAGCCTCAGCCTGCCGCGCGTCGTGGGGGCGGGCGGCATCGAGGCCAGCGTGATGCCCCGCCTGACCGACGAAGAAAAAGCCGCACTGGAGCGCAGTGCGGCGGCGCTCAGGGCGTCGGTGGCAAGGCTGGGCCTGTAGGCCCAAGCGGCGAGGCATTGGGGTCAGTGTCCGGGTCCGACGTCTCTGAAGGCGTGCTGGGAGGCAGTGGGCGCGCTGTGGGCGCCGTGGCCGGGGCGGTGGTGGCCCCGCCGCCCGGCGTGTCTCCTTCCACGAATTCCCCGGTGATGGTGCCGCCCTCGGCCTTCACCGCGTAGACCTCGTTCCGGTCGAGGTCGTACAGGATCATCCCGGCGCGCAGGGTGTCGCCGCCCTTGACGCTCACGGCGGGCTGCTCGGGCGTGCCGATCAGGCGGGCCAGGTTCGCCGCGTCGTCGTACTCCACCCGCCCGGCCCGGCTGACGCGCCCGCCCTCGCTGTTCAGGACCACGTTGCCTACCAGCGTGGTCTTCTCCTCGTCCACGTTGACCTCGATCCGCTCGCTGCTGCCGGTCAGCGGGTCCGTCTCGTTGGCCCGCCGGAAGGTGACTGGCCCCTCGATGCGGGCGATGCCGTCCGTCTCGTCGTAGACCAGTTTCTGACCCTTCAACTCGGTCTTGCCCTGGGTGACAAACACGGTGTCGGGGGCGGGTTTGGGGGTGGCCTGAACCTCACAGCGGGTCAGGCGGTCTGTGGCATCCGGCGGCACCTCGTCCGGGTTCAGGAAGCGCGCGGTCCCGGCGCTGGCCTCCACCCGTCCGTCGCTGCCGTCCTCGCCGTCTTTAGGCTGCTGCTGCGTGACCACCGCCAGCGGCACGCGGATCACGTTCTTGTCGATGGTGATCCGCACGCCGCCTGGCCCGGTCTCGCTGAAGACGGCCAGCGTGGGCGCGTCTTCCGGGTCGGCCTCCTGTGGGCTGCACAGGGCGAAGATGCCCGTCTCGTCGCTGCTTCCCGTCCGCACGATGCGGATGCGCCGCTCCTGGCCGTCGGTGTCGCTCTTGCGGACCAGTTCCAGGCTGGAGGTCTCCGCGCCCGGTTCGACTTCTTCTGTCGGCGTCTCCGTGGCGGGCGGGGCGCTCTGGTCCGGCACGGCTGGCGTCGCTGGGGCCACCGGCGAGGCGGGCGGCTGGGCCGGCGCGGCGTCCTGCGCCAGCACCCACACCGGCAGCGCCGCGCCCACGGTCAGGGCCAGCGTGACCAATCCCCTTGCGAATCCAGAGCGCTGCATAGGCCCTAGCTTACTTCTCGCCGCTCAGCTTGAACTGCTCGACTGGAATCTTGTACGCCGAGTTCAGCGCGCGCACGCGGCCCAGATCGGTGCGCTGTTCCAGGTAGCCGCTGGCCGGGGCGCGCACCGTGACCTTGCTCTTGCTGTCCACGCTGACCGCGTTGCCCACCACGTAGGCCACGTTCTTGCGGTCGTCGTAGTAGACCGCGTTGCCGGTGGTGGTCTGGGTGCCCTGGACCAGCTTGACGCCGCCCGACACGTACAGTGTCTTGGTCTTGGTCAGCGCCCGGACCTCCTGCCCGGTGATGGTCAGTTCCTTCTGATTGGCCTTGGCGGCGCGGGTCAGGCTGGGCGAGCCGGTCATCTGGGCCAGCTCCTTGTCCTCGTCGAAGATCAGCTTGTCGGCCCGGCCGGTCTGGTTGCCGTTGGTCAGGCGCACGTTGCCGGTGCTGGTGGAGATGTTGTTGTCCACGTCCAGGCTCATCTGCGAGGCGTTGATGTTCACCTTGTCGCCGTCCTCCTTGTCCTCGGGGACGAAGGTGGCGCTGGGGTTGCCGCTCAGAACGCCCTGCCCGGTGGCCTCGCTGTAGGCCAGGGCGGTGCCCGAGGCGCTCAGGCGGCCACGTTCCACCTGCACGTTGCCGGTGAAGTTGGCGGTGCGCTTGCCTTTGGCCTCGATCAGCGGGGTGCCCTGGGGCGCAGCCAGCACAGCTTGCGAGGCCTGAATATTGAGGGTACTGACCGTCGCCTTGACCGGGTTGCCGCTGTAGGTCAGTGGGCCATTGCGCAGGTCGCCTCGGGGGCCGCCCTGAATGGTAATCAGGCGCTTGCTGGTGTCGGCCTGGGCGAAAGCGAGAGAAGCGCCCAGCAGGGCAAAAAGGGTGAATTTCTGGACGTTTTTCATGGCGGAACTCCTTGAAAAGTGGAGAGGATTGAAAAGGATCAAGTGTGACTGCGTAGGGTCAGATGGGCACGCGCTGACCGTTGCGACAGGTTTCGGTGGCATCGATGTTGAAGGTGGTGGTGGAGCGCTCGTTGTCCGAATCCTCGATATTGAAGTCGAAACTCATTCGCATCTTCTCCACGTGGCCGGTGAGGTTGGGCGAGTCAATGTCGGCCACTGGCGTCGAGAAACCGTACCCCTGCTCGATCCTGACTGGCTGCTCTGGTGTTCCCTTCATCACGATGTCCGCACACTGCTTGACCAGCGTGACCCGTGCCTGACGGGTGGTTATGTCGTCCTGCCCGTCGATGGTCAGCCGGGGCGCGTCGAGCGTGGCGTCCAGCGTTTCGCGGCCGGTTAACTTGCCGCTGGCGTCGCGTTCCTTGAGAACCCGCTTGCCGCCAGAAATCCCGGTCAGTACCGTTTCGTTGGACACGGGGTTGCTGCTGACGTTCTGCGCCGAAAAGCTCCAGACCGCGTCCGGGTCCCGTGCGGGAAACAGACGCAGTTCCACGCCACGCAAGGTGGCGTCCGTCTTCGCTCCGCCCCGGTCTGCGCCCGGCAAGAAGGCGAAGATCAGGGCGAAGGCAAGGATCGCCAGCAGCGCGTAGAGGCCCGTTTTCTGCACGCGGGCACTCTAGCGTCCGGCCCTCATGAGAGTGGTGGGCCTGGGATGGGCGCGGTGGGGGACGGCGGGGGCACAGCGGTGCAGGCTGGGGCTGCCCCGCTCATACCGCTTACCCTGTCAGTCATGATCGACACCCACTGCCACCTCGACTACCTGGACGATCCGGCCTCCGCACGCGGGGAGCTGGGCCTCAGCGCGATGGTCTGCATCGGCGCCAGTCCCGAACATGCCCGCAAGGCGGTTGCCCTGGCCGAACAATTCCCCGACGTGTACGCCACCGTCGGTCTGCACCCCACCGACACTGGGGAGGACACGCCAGAAGCCCGGCAGGAGTTGGAGGCGCTGGCCTGTCATCCGCGCGTGGTGGGCCTCGGCGAGAGCGGGCTGGACGACTACTGGGACGATACGCGGCGGGCCGCGCAGCGCAGCGCCTTCGAGTGGCAACTGGAACTCGCGCAGCGTGTGGGCAAGCCGCTGGTGATTCACACCCGCGACAAGGCCGGGCAGGAGAGCGCCCACCGGGGCGTGATGGACGTGCTGGGCGGGTGGCCGGACGTGCCGGTGATCCTGCACTGCTTCAGCGGTCACCCGGAGCTGCTGCGCTTCGGCCTGGAGCGCGGCGAGCACACCTATTTCGGCTTCGCGGGCAATACCACATACAAGAACGCCCACGAGATTCACGCCGCCGCCCGCACCCTGCCCCTGGAACGGATGCTGCTGGAAACCGACGCCCCCTTTCTGGCCCCGGTGCCCAAACGCGGCAAACCCAACCGTCCCGGCTACGTGCGTCACACGCTGGATTTCATCGCCAACCTCCGAGAGATGCCTGCTGACACGTTGGAGCGCATGACGGACGCGAATGCACGGCGGGTGTACGGGCTTGAAAGCCATTCGTCCGATACCTCTCGTTGAGATACATCGAAAATAGAGGTATGCTGCGGCCATGAACACCCGCGAGCAGTTGCGCCTGTTGATCCTGGCGGTGCTGGAACGGCAGCCAGAACACGGCTATGCCATTGCCCAGGCGATCAAGGCACGCAGCGACGGCCTGCTGAATGCCCGTGAGGGCACCCTGTACCCGGCATTGCACGCGCTGGAAGCCGAGGGTATGGTGGAAAGCCACGAACATGAAATCGGCGGGCGGGTGCGCCGCGAGTACCGCCTGACACAGAAGGGCGGTGGGGCGCTGGCGAAATCGCGCCGCCAATGGGAACAGCAGGTGCGGGCGGTGGGCGCGGTGATCGGGGGGCCGGTATGAAAGCCAGCGAATGGCTGGTGCGGGCCACGCAGGACCTGCCCGCCGGGGTCACGGCCCGCGTCAAGGCCGACACGCTGGCCCACTTGCAGGACGCGGGAGTGGATGAAGGCGCGGACGTGCGCCCCTTGCTAGGCAGACCGGACGACACGGCGGCGGAGTTGCGGCGGCTGTACCTGACGAATGACGAGTGGCTAGAGTTGCTTACTGGCGGCAAAAATCGCCAGGGCTTTAACCTGAGTGATTGGCCGCTTCTGGGCGCACCTATGCTGCTGTGGTTGGTATCGAGTTCCAATGACGCGTTCTTCCATGTTCCATTTCACGGTGTCTGGTCTGTTCGAGGACTTCTTCTGTTGCTCGTCGTCGTGACGCTGTGGCTGACGCAGCGTCTTCACCCGGTCCGTCGCAGAAAATGGCGGCTGTGGATGTTCATGGTGTGCTTCATGTTCATTCAATGGCCCACCGCTACGGAACTTCTGTTCGGTGGACGTAGCTGGCTGGCCCTGCCCGTCCTGACATTGTGGCTGGCTTACGGCACCAGAGTTCAGCTTGGCCGAGACGCCCGCCTTGCCCGCACGCTGGCCCTGGAAGGAGAACAGGCATGAGTTCAGAGTTGCAACGCTGGCTGGACATCGTGACAGGCGTATTCCCGCATGAAACCGCCACCCGCCTGCGTCGCGAGCTGGAGGCCCACGCCAGGGAGACCGCGCAGATGCTCCAGGCTGAAGGCCACCCGAATCCCGAAGCGGCGGCTCTGCATGCGCTAGGCAACGCGCGGGAAGTTCGGCGCAGGCTGGAAGAAACGCATTTTACGCGGGCCGAGGTGGAGTGGCTCTGGCAGGATTCGGCCACACGCCGCGTGCTGGAACGGGGCTTTTATCCGGGTGGATGGTGGCGACTCTTCAACTTCGTGGCCGCCGTACTTGTCCTCTCGCTCCCTCTGATCAATCTGCAATTGAACGGAACGTTCAGCTGGACAAATACGCTGATCTACTGGGGGTTTGCCGTGGTGGCCGTCCTGATGGAGCGTTTTGTAATCATCAGATTCTCCAGCGTGGCCGCCGCGATTCTCTGGCGGGTGCTGAGTGTGGTGGCTGTTCCAATCTGGACGATGCTGTTCCTGTTTCTTTTCAAGCCTCACAATATGGGTTGGGGTGAGCTTCTGGTCACCGCCCTGGCTCAATGCGGGGTTCTTTATTTTTTACGGCCCAGGGCAGCTCTGAGCCTGCTACCCAAAGCTCTGCGGAACGCCGCCTGACCCCGGCTTGCCCCGCCCACCCCCAACCCGCTATCCTGGCCCCATGAAGTCACGCGCCCATCACTCCGGTCTGGTGATGGCAGCCGTGTGGCGGCGGATGCCCCAGCACCTCGGTCTGAACACGCGAACTCCACGCGCCTGAAAGCCTTTTACCGGTTTTCAGGCGTTGTGCTGACCTCGCGGCCAGACCGGGCTTTTTTGTGCTCAACCAAGGAGTTAAAACCATGCACGTTTCTCTTCCCGATGGAAAACAACTGGAATTACCGCAGGGCGCCACCGCCCTCGACGCCGCACAGGCGATTGGCCCCCGGCTGGCCCAGGACGCCCTGGCCGCCACCGCCAACGGCGTGCTGACCGATTTGCAGACCCCGCTGCCCGACGGCGCCGAGATCAGCCTGATCACCAAGAAGAATCCGGGGCAGGCGCAGAGCGTCTTCCGGCACTCGCTGGGCCACGCCATGAGTCAGGCGGTGGGCGAGTACTACGAGCGCAAGGGTTATCCCCGTGAGGCGGTCAAGCGCGGCGTCGGCCCCAGCATCGAGAACGGCTTTTACCAGGACTTTGACCTGCCCGAACCGCTCAGCGAGGAGGAACTGCCCGAGATCGAGAAGATCATGCGCGAGATCATCGGGCGCGGGCTGGACATCACCCGCAGCGAGGTCAGCAAGGCGCAGGCGCTGGAGCAGTTCGGCTTCGATCCTTACAAGGTGGAGCTGATTTCCGAGCTGCCGGACGATCAGCCCATTACCTTCTACACGCAGGGCGACTACGTGGACCTGTGCCGGGGGCCGCACTTCCCGAACACGGGCAAATTGCCCACGGCCTTCAAGCTGACCAGCACCAGCGGCGCGTACTGGCGCGGCAACGAGAAGAACCCGATTCTCCAGCGGGTGTACGGGGTGGCCTTCGCCTCGCAAAAAGAGCTGGACGAATACCTGGAGCGGCTGGAAGAGGCCAAGCGGCGCGATCACCGCAAGCTGGGCCGCGAGCTGGAACTGTTTACCATCGATCCGCTGGTGGGCAAGGGCCTGCCGCTGTGGCTGCCCAACGGCACGATCCTGCGCGAGGAGCTGGCGGCCTTTCTCAAGGAGCAGCAGTTCCAGCGCGGCTACCAGGGCGTCATCACCCCCAATATCGGCAATCTGGAGCTGTACAAAACATCCGGGCATTACCAGAACTACTCCGACAGCAACTTCTCGCCCATCACCGTGGACGACGAGCAGTACATGCTCAAGCCGATGAACTGCCCGCACCACGTCCGCATCTACGACAGCAAGCCGCGCAGTTACCGTGACCTGCCGGTACGGCTGGCCGAGTTCGGCACGGTCTACCGCTACGAGCAGTCCGGCGAGCTGAACGGATTAACGCGGGTGCGCGGCTTCACGCAGGACGACGCCCACATCTTCTGCCGCCCGGATCAACTCAAGAAAGAGTTTCTGGACGTACTGGACCTGACCGTGCTGGTGTTGCGCACCTTCGGCATGAACGACGTGCGCTTCCGCGTCGGCACCCGTGACCCGGAGGACGACAAGTACGTGGGCGACGCCGCCAACTGGCAACTGGCGGAAGACCAGATTATTCAGGCCGTGGAGGAAGTGGGCCTGCCCTACAGCATCGAGCCGGGCGACGCCGCCTTCTATGGCCCCAAGCTGGACTTTGTGGTCAAGGACGTGCTGGGCCGCGAGTGGCAGCTGGGCACCATTCAGGTGGATTACAACCTGCCCGAGCGCTTCGACATCTCATATGTGGGCGAGGACGGTCAGGATCACCGCCCGGTGATGATCCACCGCGCCCCCTTCGGCAGCCTGGAACGTTTCGTGGGCATCCTGATCGAGCATTACGCCGGGGACTTTCCGCTGTGGCTGGCCCCGCGCCAGATCGCCATCGTGCCCATCGCGGATCGCCACAATGCCTACGCCGAGGAACTGCGCGCCGAGTTGCACGCGGCGGGTCTGCGCGCCGAGGTGGACGACAGCTCCAACCGGATGCAGGCCAAGGTGCGCAACGCCGAACTGTCCAAGATTCCCATGATTCTGGTGGTGGGCGACAAAGAGCAGGAGGCCCGGCAGGTCAGCACCCGTGAGCGCTGGCCCGACGGCCACCGCGAGCGCAAGGGCGTGCCCTTTGACGAGCTGAAGACCGAGCTGCTGGAACGCTACAAGAGCCGCAGCTAGCCGCAAAGGGGGAGAGGCCGCCTGCCGGGGAACCGGGGGCGGCCCTTTTGCCGTTTAACGGAACGCCCTGAGTCGCCCCTCGATCACAGTCCCGGCGCTGGGCACGGCGCGGGTCACGGCCAGCACCGCTTGCTGTTCCTCCGCGCTGCGTTCCAGCAGCCTGATGCCGTTCAGATAGACCGTCGGCGTGCCGCTCACGAAGGCGGTTTCCTTGCTGGCCAGCTGCCGTTTGATTTCGGCCTGGGTGGTGTGTTTGCCCATGCACGTTTTGAAGGCGGCGACGTTCAGCCCGCCCTCTTTGGCGTAGAGGGCAAATTTCTCGGTGGCCCTGACAGTCTCCAGACGGGTCCACTGGTTGAAACGCTCGAACAGACGGTCCGAGTACGGCCAGAACTGCCCCTGGGCGGCGGCGCACTCGGAGGCTTCGGCGGCGGCGAAGGCATTCTTGTGGAAATCCAGCGGAAACTGGTGGTACACGACGCGGTACTGGCCCGGCTGTTTGCGCCATCCCGCCAGATCGCCGGTCCACAGGTCCTGGCAGTACGGACACTGAAAGTCGCTCATGAGGTGGATGACGTTGGGGGCGCTGGCCTGCCCGGTCACGTTGGCGCTGCGGGGAAAGGTGCTTTCGGGCAGGATGTTGAGGGTCAGGTACGCCTTCCAGCCCACTCCGGTTCGCCGCAACGCGAGGACACTGGTGCCGTACTCGTCGGCCACATCGACAATTCCCCGGAGAGCAGACATCAGAACGCCCGGCGAGGTCAGGTTTTTTTGCAGTTCTGGCAGGTCCTTCTCGGTCATGTCCCAGGCCACGCCGAACCCGCGTGCCAGGTCGGCGGTGTTGGTGGTCTCCACCAGCACGCCCACCACCCGCTCGGCCACCACGTCCAGCGTGAAGGTGGTGTCTTTCTTCCTGAAGACATGGCCCGCAGCGGTGTACCCCGCCAGCAGCGGCTGTTTCGCCGTGACCTGCGGCGTCTGCCACAGTTGCGCCTGCGCGCCGCAGCCCAGCAGACTGGCGCCCAGCAAGAGAAGGTGCAGACCACGCACAGGGACGGCAGAACCGGAGGAGAGGGAGAAAGGCACGCCCCCGATTCTAGGCTGGCTGGTGAGACAAGTGAGGCAAGGATGCCGCCGGGTCCGCTGGGGGGCAGGGGGGCAGGGGGGCAGGACAGGCTGACGATGTTGGACTTTTAACCGAAGTTACGTTCAATCCGCCAGGCCACACCCCATACTGGCCCGATGACCACGAACGTCCCCGATGTCGACATCGCCGCTGATCCGTTCATGCAAGAAGAGCTGGAACTGCCTGGCCTGAGCGCCCTGACCGGGCAGTGGCTGGCGGCAGTGGGCGAGGATCCGCAGCGCGAGGGCCTCTTGAAGACCCCCCACCGCGTGGCCAAGGCCTGGAACTTCCTGACCGACGGCTACCGCATGACGCTGGAGGAGGCCGCCGGAAACGCCGTCTTCGAGGCCGAGGGCAGCGAGATGGTGATCGTCAAGGACATCGAGTTCTACTCCATGTGCGAGCATCACATGCTGCCCTTCTACGGCCGTGCGCACATCGCCTATATCCCCGACGGGAAGATTCTGGGCTTGAGCAAGTTCGCGCGCATCGTGGACCTGTATTCCCGCCGCCTGCAGGTGCAGGAGCGCATCACCACGCAACTGGCCGACGCCGTTCAGGAACTGCTGGACCCCAAGGGCGTGGCCGTGCTGATGGAAGGCACCCATCTGTGCATGGCGATGCGCGGCGTGCAGAAGCAGAACTCGTCCACCACCACCAGCGCCATGCGCGGCGTGTTCCGCGACGACCCGCGCACCCGCGGCGAGTTCATGAGTGCGGTGCAGACAACGTTGCGTTCGCGCTGACACGCAAGACGAACACAGGAGGGGGGGGCATGTCGGTTGTCATGGCCCCCCCTCCTGTGTCTTGCTTTATTCCTGCCGTTCCAGCCAACCGGCCAGCCACGGCAACTTTTTCTGCACCTTGTCGCGCAGGCCGCCCCAGTAGCGCCGGGACCAGCCCTCGATGTTGCGCTGTTTGCCACGGGCCACGGCCATCGCGCCCTCCGGGACGTCGTCGTGGACGGCACTTCCAGCGGCGATAAAGGCGGCGTCGCCCACCGTGCGCGGGGCGATGATGGTGCTGTTGCTGCCGATGAAGACGCCCGCGCCGACCACGCTGGGATGCTTGTTGACGCCGTCGTAGTTGGCGACAATGGTGCCCGCGCCGACGTTGGTCTCCGCGCCGATCTGAACGTCGCCCAGGTAGGCCAGATGTCCGGCTTTGACCCCGGCGTCCAGCCGCGCGTTCTTGGTCTCCACGAAGTTGCCGATATGCACGCCCTCGCCCAGCACGGTGCCGGGGCGCAGGCGGGCAAACGGCCCGACGTCGCTGCCGGCGCCGACGTGCGCGCCCTCCAGCACGCTGTGGGCCTTGACCACCACCCCAGCCTCCAGCACGCTGTCGGTGACGACGCTGTAGGCCCCCACGGTCACGTTCTCGCCCAGCACCGTCTGGCCGCGCAGGATCACGCCGGGTTCCAGGGTCACGTCACGGCCCAGGACCACACTGTCCTCAATGCTGATGCGCTCGGGGTCTTGCAGGGTCACGCCCGCGCGCATGTGCCGGGCGTTGATGCGGCGGCGCAGGATCATCTCCAGGTCGGCCAGACCCGCGCGGTCATTCGCGCCCATCACCTCGTCGGGGTCCGTGAGCTTGAAGGCGTGGGCGGCCTCGCCCTCGGCGCGGTACAGGCCCAGCAGATCCGTCAGGTAATACTCGCCCGCCGCGTTGTCGTTGCCGATGCGGTGCGCCAGTTCCCCGGCCCGCGAGTCCATCAGGTACACGCCGCTATTAAACTCGCCCACCCGTTCCTGCTCGGGCGTGGCGTCCTTCTGTTCCACGATGCGTTCCACCTCACCCTGCGCGTCGCGAATGATGCGCCCGTAGCCGGTGGCGTCGGGCAGTTCCCCGGTCAGCAGGGTCAGGGCGCTGCCCCGCGCGCGGTGGTCCTCCAGCATGGCCTCCAGCGTCGTGGAGCGCAGCAGCGGCGTGTCGCCGTACAGGACCAGCACGTCGGCGTCCTCCTGGCCGCCTGCGGGCAGCGCTGCGCTCAGGGCGTCGATGCCGCACAGGAAGGCGTGGCCCGTGCCCAGCCGCTGCTCCTGGCGGGCGAACATCACGTGCTGAGTGGCCAGCGCCGCTTCCACCTGCTCCGCGCCGTGCCCGGTCACCACCACCACGTTGCGTGCGCCCAGCGCCTGCGCCGCCTTCACAGCCCAGGTCACCATCGGGCGGCCTGCCACGGGGTGCAGCACCTTGGGAAGGGCCGAGTTCATGCGGGTTCCCTGACCCGCCGCAAGGATTACCACGTCCAGCGGACGTCTATATGCAGTCATTCCATTTCACCTTTGCGCCAGTGTAATGCAAGCGGTCTGGGCGGGGTGAGCCGCTGCCCAGACTGGTGGCCGCCGCGTCCGGTCAGCCTTCACAATGCTGTTCATGCAGCGTCCCATGAAATGTCTGGCCGTCATCCACACCGGCGGCACCATTGCCAGCCGGCCCAGTCCCGACGGGCGCGGCCTGACCCCCCAGCAGGCCCCCAGCGTGCCGGGGCTGGGCGGGGTGGAGGTCCATGATTTCCGGCCCTTCAACCTGCCCAGCCCGCACATTACGCCCGCGCACATGCTGGAGCTGGCGCACCTGATCCGCCAACTTGCGCCCGGACATGATGGAATCGTGGTTACCCACGGCACCGACACGCTGGAGGAGACGGCCTTCGCCCTGCACCTGCTGCTAGACACGCCCACGCCGGTGGTGCTGACCGGCAGCATGCGGCACGCGGGTGAGGTGTCCTGGGACGGCCCGGCCAACCTGCTGGACGCTGCCGGGGTGGCGCTGCACCCCCAGAGTGCCGGACGCGGTCCGCTGGTGGTCTTCGGCGGCGACATCTTCGACGCGCGCACCGTGACCAAGGTGCACACCACCGCCGTGGACGCGTTCGGCGGCTATCCCGGTCCGATCGGGCGAATTGACCGAACCGAGGACGCGGCCCACGTCCGCTTCTTCGCCACCCCCGAACGGCGCCGCACCTACGCGCCGAGCCGCCTGGACGCCCGCGTGGACATTCTGTACGCCTACGCGGGCTGGCGCGGCGAGGGCTACGCCGGGGCACAGGCCGGGGCGGACGGCATCGTGATCGCGGCTCTTGGCACCGGCAACCTGCCTGCAGAGCTGTTGCCGCTGATCGCCGCCACCCAGCAGCCTGTGATTATTGCCACCCGCACGCACGCCGGACCCGTCCTGCCGGTCTACGGCTACGCGGGCGGCGGCGCGACGCTGGTGCGGGCCGGGGCCATCCCCGCCAGCTTCCTGAACGCGCACAAGGCCCGCATCCTGCTGCTGACGCTGCTGGGATCGGGCCTGGGGGAACAGGAAATCCGGGAAGTCTTTGAAGAAGCTGGATTCTAGGGCGTCGGGAGGGAAGCAATGGGATAGAGGCAAACAGCCTGAGTCCTTTTCCCTGCTCCCCGCCCCAGTTAGTCCAGGTCCAGCCGGATCAGGAATCGGCCGCAGGACGGGCACTTCACGGGGGGCAGCTTGCCCAGCGCGGCCTTCTGCTGCACGTTGACGGGCAGGACCACGTTGCAGCCGGTGCAGCGTCCGTTCCGGATCTCCACCACGCCCAGGCCCTTCTTGGCCTTGCGGATCATGTCGTACTCGCGCACGGTGCGGGCGTCCAGATCGCTGACCAGCCCGGCACGTTCCTGGCGGTCCGCTTCGCCCTGGGCGCGCAGGTCCTGAATACGCGACTCGTCCTTTTCCTCCATCTCGTTCAGGCTGGGGCGCAGGGCGCGGTGCTGGGCGCGCAGGTCGGCGGCGCGTTCGTTCAGCTCGCGCTGGCGCTCGCGCAGGGGCAGCAGGTCCTCTTCCATCTCGTCGGCGCGCTCGCCGAGTTGCTGAATCCGGCTGCCGTACTGGCTCTGGGCGCGGGCGTCGAAGGCGTTCTTTTCCTGCTCCTCAGCGGCGCGGGCGATCTGCTCGCGGGTGCCGCTCAGGTCCTGCTCCTGCTGGCGGACGCGCCGGTCCACGCCTTCCAGGGTAATCTCGGTGTCTTCCAGGTCGTTGTTGAGGCGTTCCTGCTCGGCGCGGGCGGCCCGCAGGTCATCGGGGAAATTCTGTTCCTCGTCGCGCAGACGGTCAAGGCCCAGGTCAAGTTCCTGAACGCGGTGCAGGCGACGGAGGGGGGAAAGATCAGTCATCACCCGCCAGTGTACCTCCCAATGGCCGGGGCCGGTTCCGATGGGGCAAGAAAACGTGAGCACGCGCGTGCCTGCCTGACCGCCAGCATGGGCTTGGTCATCTTTCCGGCCATCTGACCCCGCGCACAGGCGTACCCTGCACCCATGTTCTCGCGCCCTGGCCGTCCCACCTCCACCCGTGACCCCGACGCGCCCCGTCCCAAACGCGATCCCCGGCAACTGATGCGGCTGCTGGCCTACGCCAGACCCTACCGCGTCATCTTCATTCTGGGCGCGCTGGCCACCCTGATTTCCAGCGGCCTGAATCTGGTGTTTCCGCTGCTGTTCGGGCGGCTGATCGACGCCTCGTTCCTCAAGGTGGGCAGCACCGACACCGGCCCGCTGGACCGCACCGTGCTGCTGCTGCTGGGCATTTTCGCGCTGTCGTCGCTGTTTGGGGCGGCGCAGTCGTACCTGCTTTCAAGGGTGGGGGCAGGCGTGGTGGCGGACCTGCGGCGTTCGCTGTTCTCGCATCTGCTCACGCTGTCGCCGCGCTTTTTTGGGGATCACAAGACCGGTGACCTGACCAGTCGCCTGACCGCCGACGTGGGGACCGTGCAGACCGTGACCAGCACGGCGCTGGCGCAGCTGGCCGCGCAGTCGGTCAGTCTGGTGGGGGCCGTGATCCTGCTGGTCCTGACCAGCGCCCGCCTGAGCCTGCTGACGCTGGCCGTGATCCCGCTGATCATCGGCACGGCCATCTTCATCGGGCGGCGCATCCGCCGGGTCAGCCGTGAGGTGCAAGACGCCGTGGCCGCCGCCAACGCCAACGCCGAGGAGGCCATCAGCGGCGTGCGCGTGGTCCAGAGCTTTACCGCTGAAGGTGTAGAGCGCCACCGCTACGGCCAGGGCATCGTGGTCAGCTTCCTGGCCGCGCTGCGCCGCGCCCGCCTGCAGGCCCTGATGGGCGGCGTGATGAGCTTCCTGACCTTCGGGGCGCTGGCGGTGGTGCTGTGGTACGGCGGACGGCAGGTGATGGCCGGCAGCATGACCCCCGGCAATCTGGTGACCTTCCTGATTTATGCGCTGCAGGTGGGCGGCACGGTGGCCGCGCTGACCGGTATCTTCAACCAGTTTCAGGAGGCGCTGGGCGCGTCGAGCCGTATTTTCGAGCTGATGGACGAGCGCAGCGATCTGCCGGCCCCCGCCGCGCCGCTGCCGCTGGCCCGCGCCGAGGGCCGGGTGGAGTTCCGCGACGTGAGCTTCACCTACGACGGCGATTCGGCGTTTGAGGGCGCGGCGGTCCTGCGGCACATCAACGTGGACGTGCCGGCTGGTCAGGTCGTGGCCCTGGTCGGTCCCAGCGGCGCGGGCAAGACCACCTTCGTCAATCTGATTCCGCGCTTCTGGGACGTGACCGGCGGCTCGCTGCGCGTGGACGGCCAGGACGTGCGCGAGTACCCGCTCACGGATCTGCGCGCCCAGGTGGGGCTGGTGCCGCAGGAAACGCTGCTCTTTTCCGGCACCGTACGCGAGAACATCCTGTACGGCCGCCCCGACGCTTCGCCGGGGGAGGTGGAGGCCGCCGCAAAAGCCGCCAATGCCCACGACTTTATTCGCGCCTTCGAACACGGCTACGAAACGGTGGTGGGCGAGCGCGGCGTCAAGTTGTCCGGCGGTCAGCGCCAGCGCGTCGCCATCGCCCGCGCGATCCTCAAGGACCCGCGCATCCTGATTCTGGACGAGGCCACCAGCGCCCTGGACAACGAATCCGAATCGCTGGTGCAGGCCGCGCTGGAACGCCTGATGCAGCACCGCACCACCTTCGTGATCGCCCACCGCCTGTCCACCATCCGCAACGCGGACCGCATTCTGGTCATGAATGCCGGGGAAGTGGTCGAGGACGGTACGCATGCCGAACTGCTGGCCAGGGGCGGGTTGTACCGCGACCTGTACGAACTGCAGTTCCGCCAGGAGCAGGAAGCGCAGGCCGAACTGGTCCAGGGGTAAGGGGCCTCGCCCGGCCTACGCTTCGGCGCTGGGACTTGCAGGTTTTGAAGGCGGATGATACTATCCTTCTCGCGCCGGAAACGGCCCGCCACCTTGCGCCCAAACGGTTTTTTCGGGTGCAGGACCAGAGAAGGACCAGTGTTCGGCAGTAGCTCAGTGGCAGAGCGTTCGACTGTTAATCGAATGGTCGTAGGTTCGACCCCTACCTGCCGAGCCAAATGAAGGAAACCTCGTCGGTGACGGGGTTTTTTTGTTGTGTACCTCGAGGGACGACACCTCGGCTGCGTCCGTGGTCGTGCGCTCCTCAGAGGGTCTGTGCACACCCCGTCAGAAGGAGCCGGTATGACCACCGACGAACTCTGGCAGCAGTTCTTCTTCCATCTTCAGGCCCGTCGCCGCACCCCAGCCACCCTGCGGTACTACGCCAATACCCAGACGGTGTTCGGGCGGTTCGTGGAGGCGCATAGCCTTCCGCAAGACGCCGACGCTCTGACTGTGTAACACCTGTGGGCCTTTCTGCGCCAACTTAAAGCTGACGGGCCTGCTCCTGGCGGGGTGCATGTTCATGCCCGGTTCTTGCGTGCGCTGCTGACCTGGGCCTTCAAGGAAGAGCTGCTCAGCGTCAACCCGGTCAGGCGGCTGGAGATGCCCCGGGTGGACCGCCGCCGCAGCAGAGCCTCAACACCCCCACCAGCGGCCAGTAAATCTGCTTGCCCAGGCCCAGCATGGCGGGCATCATGGCCGCATGACCAACATGCGCTTCTGGGGCCGAGGGGCAGCCCTGCTGGCCGCCCTGGCGCTGGGAACCGGGCAGGCCATCGACCGGGTGCCCGGCACGCAGACCTACTACTCCAGCCGCACCGATCCCATCACCGACGTCAACACCAGCTTCGTGATCGTCTACGAGGTCAATGACCAGACCGAGCAGACCTTCATCACGTTCCGCTGCACGAACCGGGAGACTCCCGAGCTGTGGGCCTCGCTCAACTCCAAAAACGTCCTGCTCAGCGAACAGGACGCCGAGCTCGACCTGATGCCTGCCGTGACCATGCGCCTGGGCAGCGACGCACCCATCGTGCTGGCCAGCCGGGACCTGAACACTGTCGTCGATCAGAACGACAACGTCAGAACGACTGCCCTCGCGATCAACAGTGGCGCCGTGCGCCAGGTGGTGGGTGGGCTGGTGGGCGGCAAGCGGCTGGTGGTCCGCGTCAACCGCTCCTCGGGCGGGCAGGCGCTGACCTACACGTTCCCCGCAGGCGGCTTTGCCACCGCGTGGCGGCAGATCAACGGCTGCGCGGCAGGGCCGTCAAGAGCCAGCGCGAGCCAGTCCACGCCCAACGTGCTGCTCACCCCGATTTCCGGCGCTGCCGCGCCCAAGTTCACGCGCTGGTACTTCACCACCTGCCGGGACGTGGGCAGCGGCGTGGTGCGCACTGGGCTGGTGGCCGGACGCGCCCACCTGTGTGATCTGGTCATCGAGACGGTCCCGAATGGCGCGCAGCCGGTGAGTGCCGTCTTCCGCTACGAGTTGGAGTACCGCGAGGCGGGCCGCACCGGCAAGCTCATCCTGGACAATGCCGACGTCTGGCCGTCCAACGGCGGGCCGGTCACGACGTACCGCAGCAGCGGCAACAACCTGGTCTTCACCCTGCCGCTGAACGTGCGGGCGCGGGCCGACCGGGTGTACACCAGCATCAACGTCACGGCCAGCCTCACCTTCAGCAACGGCAGCACCAAGAAGGTCTACGAGCCGCTGCCGGTCAAGCCCGCGAACTGACTGCCAGAGAAGCCTGAGGTGACTCGCACGGCCACGCATCGGGACGACATGGCCGCAGGCCGGACCCAGGGCAGACCCGTGTGTGTCCCGAGGAGTTTGGGACCGCGCGGCTGTTCTCGCGCGAGCCGCCGGTTCCCGTCCCTTCACTCCTCTGGTCCGGGGACACGCCTGGGGCCTTCGGGTGCAACACGGCAAGAACTTCGCCGGGTCTCGCGGTGGCCCAGCGTCTTCCTGCCTATCCACCCCGGAACGCTGTCCTGTGTTACGAGTCCTGGCCGTCCAGAGTCCAGAAAAGAGGCCAGAAGCGACAACTGCGCCTCTGGCGTTCTCGGAATGTGGTGGTGGGCGGAAGGACTCGAACCCTCCAGTGGCCGACAAAGACCCACTCGCGCGGCCCGTTGGTGGAGGGGTGGGCAGCGCTCCCCTGATCTGCCCAGGAGGGCCTAGCCCCACGCCTGCCAGATCGGGTCAGATGATGCCCCGGCATTGTCAGCCCTTGGTGTGCTGACCGTCTCCACACCCTTAACGGAGGGCTCACCGCTCCGGCATGTCCATCAGGATCAGTCCGCCAGAAGATGGGGCCGCCTCTCGCAATCGCCGTGCCCCTGGTTCTCCTTCCGGGTGACCAACACTCTTTTCGTCTGGTAGAGCTTGATGGACTCCACGCAGGCGCCATTGACCTGCTCTCTGGTGGCCGCAGACTTCAGGTCCGTCTCGCTTGCCGGCGACCTTCGTCAGGCCCACCGTGGTCATCGTCTCAACCGCCCCGGCCTTGACGTCACCGCACAGCCAGCTCTCGGGGGGGGTGGTCCGCGCGGTGCAGATCGGTCGAGCGTCATGACGCTCAGCCCTGCTCAAGCGGATGTGACTCTGCATGCAAGCCACCTTGTGGGCGCGCCTTATAGTGGCGGGCAATGTCCAACTCTGGCCTCTCGACGCCTGACACACTGCCGGCTGAAGTCATCCGGCTGCGTGAGGCCCTGGCGGCCGCCCAACAACAGAACGAGGTGCTGTCCACCTTCGTGGCCCTGAGTGAGGCCGCGGCCACCACCGATGATGTGACCGCGCTGGCGCGCCACGTCGGGGGCGTGCTTCGCCGCCACATCCCCCACCTGTTGGCGCTCTACTTCACGCGCCAGGGCGAGCGCTGGGTGGCCGACCTGGTCAGCGACGCGGTCCCCCCGGAGTTCATGGCGCTGGTCCGGTCCGGGCTGCCCCTGGACACGCCGTTTCTGGCCCAGACGGTGGCCGCCCGCACGCCGCAGTTCTTTGACCACTGGAACTCGGCAGAGCAGGGCATGCCGTATGCCGAGCAGTTCCAGGCGACGGGCGTGGCTCCATTCTTCCAGGGTCAGCAGCCTGTTGCGCTGCTCGCGGTGGGCCTGGTGGGGCAGGCCGTGTGGACCGCGCAGCAGCGGCAACTGTTCACGGCGGTGTATCAGGCGCTGTACAGCGCCCAGCAGCGCAAAGCCCTGGGCCAGGAACAGCAGCGCGCCCTGGAAGCGTTCATGACGCTGACCGAGGCCATCGGCCTGGAGACGGACCGGGTCCAGCTGGCGGAGTGGGCCAGCGAATTGTTCCTGACCTCCATGCCAGGGTGGTCCACCGGCTACTACGAATGGGACGGTGGGCTGTGGCGTGCGCGGCACACCAACGTGGCGGACCCCGTCCTGCGCGACGCGCTGCTCGCGGGGGTGCCGGCGTCGAGCCCCAGCCTCTCTGCGGCCGTGGAGGCCAGGCAGGCGGTGTTCTTCGACCAGCTGGTGGCCCACGACGAACTGGTTGCGGGTGCCGAGTCCTACCACGCGGCGGCCTTCTTTCCGTACTTCCGGGACGGTCAGCCGACCGCCATGTTCGCCATCGGCAGTAAGCAGTATCAGATCTGGCTGCCGGAGGACCAGGCCGTGTTCGAGGCGGTGGGCCGCAGCCTGGGTCTGGGCCTGGAACGCGCGTGGCAGGCGCAGGATCTGGAGGAGCAGCGCAGTGAGTTGCAGGCGGCCAACGAGGACCTCGAAGCGTTCGCCTACAGCGTCTCGCATGACCTGCGGACCCCCGCGCGGCATGTCAAGGGCTTTGTGGAGATGGGCCGCCGCGCCATGGCCCAGGGGCAACTCGACAAAGTGGAGCGCGCCTTCCAGGTGATGGAGGGGGCCGCCGATCAGATGAACTGCATGATCGACGCCATGCTGGCCCTGTCGCACAGCACCCTGCGCCCGCTGTCCCAGGCCAGGGTCAACCTGAAGGCCCTGGTGGAGCAGGCCAGGACCCACGTCGAGGACGAGGCCACAGGCCGCCAGATCGAGTGGCGCGTGGCGCCGCTGCCACAGGTCATGGGGGACGCGGCCACCTTGCAACAGGTGCTGACCAACCTGATGAGCAACGCCGTGAAGTTCACGCGCGTCCGTGAGCGGGCGGTCATCGAGATCGGTGCGCAGGCGGGCGATGAGGCGTGGACGGTGTGGGTGCGCGACAACGGGGTGGGCTTTGACCCGGCGTACGCGGACCGGCTGTTTGGCCCCTTCCAGCGCCTGCACGGGCAGAGCGAGTTCGAGGGCACCGGCATCGGGTTGGCGACCGTGCGCCGCATCATCCTGCGCCATGGGGGCCGCATCTGGGCGGACAGCGTGCCAGGGACAGGCACCACCTTCTCGTTCACGCTGCCTCACGTGCGCTGAGGCTGGCGGACGGCAAACCCAGCCCAACCACCGACTCTTTGACGGTGGTGGCGTCGTCCGCGTTCGCGTGACGCTGACCCTCGAGCCTGGGCATGACCGGCTGCGCCAGACATGGAAGAAGCGGCCCGAAGGCCGCCTTGATTTCTTAAAGATAACCCGGAATGCGGGGCGCGTCAAGCTATGCAGTCGGGCGCCGCCGCGGACCTCGCAGGCCCCGTCCTGCATGGCGTTCCTGCCTCCCCACCGTGGGCTGGGTGTACCACATAGACACCGCTCCTATGCACTCCGGTGACATTGCGCTGGCCCCCGTGCCTACCGAATCAAACAGCCCCCCACTCATGAGCAGGCCCTGTCAGAGCGCCGCAAGAGCTGGGCTGACAGGCTGACCCCTATGACCGGCGCTCCGCTTCCGTCCGACGAGTACGACCGCCTGCTGAACCTGGCGCACTATGAGATCCTCGACACGCCCGCCGAGGACGCCTTTAACTGCATCACCCGGCTGGCCGCCCGCCTGCTGGGCACCCCGGCGGCGGCCATCAACTTCGTGGACCAGTCCCGCCAGTGGAGCAAGTCCACCTACGGTGTATGTGAGACCACCACGCCGCGAGACGCCTCCATCTGTGCCTGGACCATCCTGCAGGCGGAGCCGCTGGTCATCGAGCATCTGCACGCCGACCCACGCTTCGCCCAGTCCCCGGGGCTCATGAGCGAACCGCGAGTGCACATGTACGCGGGGGCACCCCTGGTCACCCCGGCCGGGCACCGCATCGGGACGCTGTGCGTCACGGACCACCAGCCCCACCCGCTGACCCAGGAGAACTTGCAAGACCTGCAAGCCCTCGCCGCGCTGGTGATGGACGAGCTGGAGCTGCGCGCCTGCATCTCAGCGCTGGACCGTGGACACGACGTCCAGCAACGCCGCAGCGTCGAGCTGCAACGCGGGCTGGACCAGACGTGGGTGCTGGAGGGCGTCGCGAGGCTGATGGATCAGAACCTGTCACCGGAAGACATGCTCCTGAGCGCCTCGGACCTGCTGGGTGACGTTCTGAACGCCGACTACATCGGCCTGCTGCTCTTCGACGGCAAGGTGTTACAGGTGGAAGCGGCGTACGAATCTTCCCGGGTCTCCCGTGCCGCGCAGCCCCTGCCCGGTCATCTGCCCGACTGCTCCAACTCGGTCACGACCACCCTCAGCGACCTGACCCGGCCTCTGTATGTCGACAATTATCCGGCCTTCCCCGGCGCGCTGGGCGCAGTGGTGGCCGCCGGGGTCCACCAGACTGCCTGGGTGCCCCTGGGCGTACGCAGCGGGGCGACCTCGGTGCTGATGGCCATGCGGCTGCGGGACAACCCGGTCATGTCCTGGCGGGGCAGTGATCAGGCGCTGCTGGAGGCGACAGGACGCAGCCTGCGCAGCGCCCTGGACCGGCGACTGGAAGCTGAGCTGGCCTCCCAACAGGCCCGCAGAGACCCGCTGACGGGGCTTCTCAACCGCCGCGCCCTGTACCAGGACCTGATCCAGCGTCATCTGGACGGCCGCCCCTACCTGCTGGCCACGCTGGACCTGGACGGATTGAAAATGGTTAACGACCGTGAGGGCCTTGACCAAGGCGACAAGCTGCTTCAGGTGTTCGCCCGCACCCTGAAGGTGGAACTGGGCCAGGCGGGCGAGGTCTACCGACTGTGCGGCGACGGGTTCGTGGTGCTGGACGACCTCGATGAGGAGGCTGTCCACGACGCGGTGGATACGGCGGTGCTGGCGGCCCGTCAGGTGGGCGCCTTGCAGGGGGTGAGTGTGGGAGCCGCGCACAGCAGTGAAGGGGTGGGCGAAGCGCTGCTGAAGCTGGCAGATGAACGCATGTCTGTGGTCAAGCGCCGCCGACAGGAGGTGCGGCAGCACACTGCGGCGCTTCATCTGCAATGACGGAGTGAACGAGTCCGAGACGGCGCCAGGTCTTCGGCGCACAGAGTCAAAGGCACAGACGCCGCTGGTGGGCAGCCGACCGGTAGAAAGCAGCCCGAAGGCGGCCTTGATTTCTTATTCCAGACCCACTTAAAAAGCGCCAGACCGCAGATCGGGCTGCAGGCCCATGGTCTGGCTGCTGTTGCCGAAGTTGGGGTGGGCCGTATCGCTGGTGGGTTCACCAGCGCAGGCGAGGAGAGAGGCCACCATTTCCGAGCCGCCTATGCGGTAACTGTCAGGAGGGCAAAGGTTCACGGTTGCCTGGAGGTGCTGGAGTGGAGCAGGCGTGATGGGATCGGATCTTGCGGGCTGGACTGAGGCCTGAACCCCCACCCGTAGGTCAGGTGCTCCTGTGGAAACTTGACAATCGCAAGGTGCCCGAATATGCTGTCTGAGACGAGGTTTTCAGGCTCAGTGGCAGAGCGTTCGACTGTTAATCGAATGGTCGTAGGTTTGACCCCTAACTGCCGAGCCAAGAGAAAAGCCCCCGCATACGTGCGGGGGCTTTTGCCGTCCTGAAGGTTAGCGGTTGCGGTACTGGGGCAGGTTCTTCCAGGGTTCGAGAATGTTGTAGCCCAGCGTCTGAGCGGGCGTACCGCCGCCCGACTTCACCCACGCGCTGTACTCGGTGGCCTCGGGTTTGGGCGTGGCGGCCAGCTCGTAGGTGGTTTTCTTGGTCTTGGTGTTGATCTGCGCGTCAAAGACGTTCCAGCCGCGCTTGAGAACCACGTTGGCCGTCACCTCGTCCAGGCCCACGCAATTGCCCTTAAAGCTGAACGCGGCGTCCACCTCGGAAAACACCCAGGATTTGTAGCTGTAGATGTCCGGATTCTGGTTGACCGGCGCAATGATGATCGCGTTGTCGTCCAGGCGCAGCTTGTTGATGGCCAGGACGCGCAGTGAGGCGGGCGCGTCGGTCTGGGTCTTGTCATCACACAGGCCGAACAGTTCGGTGGCCTTGATCAGATCGGTTTGATAGGTGGTGCTCATGGAGTCAGCGTCTGGAAGCTTCAGATCGAACTTCCCTTCCGCACTGACCTCGGTAGAAATCTTGGGCGCCTCGGCACGGACCTTGGCGCTCAGTTTAGGCACGATCTGCCCCTTGATCAGCCCCACCTGCTCAGTGGGCTTCGGATCTGGTTTCGGGTCGGGTTCGGGGGTCACGGTGCCGCCGCCCCCGCAGGCGCTCAGCAGCAGGCTCAGACCAATGACGGCGGTGAAAGAGGCGGCGGGCCGTTTCAGGTTGGTTTGATTGAACATACCCGTAGCCTGACAGCCGGCGGCCTGAATGAAGTCCCGCTTCCATTCAGGCCGGCCGTGCGTTTTTCTCACCCTTGGATCAGGCAATGGGGGATGACCCCCCGCCCAGTTCAGATCGCCTGCACCGTGAAGCTCAGGCCCAGTTCGGTCATTTCCCCGTTGGGATCGCGTCCGGCCACCAGGGCGTAGGCGGCGCGCTCCGGGGTCAGGTAAGCGTCCATCACGCGCTTCAGATCGGCCATGCCGACGTTGAGCAGCCGCGTCTTGTACGCCTCCTGAACCTCCGGCGTGAAGCCTGCCTGATCGCCGAAGAAGCGCAGGCGGCCCACAGTGTCGGGGCTGGTCAGCGGGTCCAGCGCCTTGCTGGCCGACAGAATCGCCTCGGTCACCTCGCGTTCGCCCAGTGGAGTGTCCAGAAAAACGCGGGCGTCGCGGAACACGCGGTAGGTGCGGACGATGTTGGGATCGCGGTAGCTGGACATGGCGAACACCCCCTCGCGCGGATCGAAGGAGGCGCTGCCGCCGTACGCGCCGCCCTTCTCGCGCAGTTCCTTGAGCAGGTACTCGCTTCTCAGCAGCCGCGCCAGCACCAGCAGCGCCGGGCTGTCGGCGTGCGTGTAGGGCACCGTCTCGAAGGCAACCGCGTTGAAGGCCACCGGCGAGTCGGTCACGCGGGCCTGCGGGCCGCCGTCGCGCGGCCGTGGCTGCGGGCGGCCCACAGCCGCGTCCCCGGTGAACAGGGCCGTCAGCGGCGTCAGGTCCAGTCCCAGGTCATCCTCGGTGGCGGTCAGGCACAGCACCGGCTGGCCGGAGAGCAGCAGCGTGTGGATGCGCCCGAAGCGGCTCAGCAGGTCGTCCAGCCCGCCTCCCTCCACGATCCCCTTGAGGGTGTCCAACCCGGTCAGGCCGCCCCAGGTCTCGCCGATGGCGGCGGCGGGGCTGACCTGTGCGGCGGCCAGGCGCTCGGCATAGGCATTGCCGGAATTCACCACGCTGGCCTTGAGGCCCGCCAGCCGCTGCTTGAGCAGTTGCTCCAGCCGCTCGCGCGTGAATTCGGGAGCCGCGATCAGGTCGCGCATGACGTCCACCAGCGCCTCCCCGTTGCGGGCCAGCGCCTTGCCGCTGAACGACACCGCCAAGCGCAGGCGGTGCAGGTCGTCGGGGCGCACGCCGCTGCTGGCGCTGGCGCTGACGCCGCCGGTCACGGCCTCCATGCGCCGGGCCAGGGCCGCGTAATCCTGCCCCGCCGCCCCGCTCTTGGTGACGGCGGAGGTGTACAGGGGCAGCACCTCCAGCAGGTCGTCCGGCAGCTCGGGCAGGCGCACCTGCACGTCCAGATACGTCAGGCCGCCGGTGGGCTGCGGCACGCGGGCGACGAGGGCGCGGCCCGCCTCCTCGGTGGTGTACGGCACAGGGGGAATGCTGGCCGGAACATCCGACAGGGCCAGCGTGGGCAGCACGCTCGGGTCATTCTCCTGCGCCTGCAACTCCTTGAGGCGCAGGCTCTCGGCCACGATGCGCTGCCGGTCTTCATCGGTGAAGTCGGCGCTGAGACTCTGCACCAGCTCGCGCTCCTGCGCCTCCATGCGGGTGACCAGTTCGGGATCGGGGGCCAGTTCCAGCGTGACGCGGTGGGGGTTGTCCAGCAGTTCACGCTGCAACATCGGCTCGAAGACTTTCCCCACTGCCAGATCGGCGCGCAGTTTTTCCAGCTGGGTGTCCAGGCGCAACCCGGTCAGCGGATCGCCGCCGTACAGCCACGGCCCCAGCAGGCGGAACATCACGCCCAGCGCGTAGGGAAAGCCCGAGTTGCTGACCTCCTTTTGGCCGATCTCGAACTGGTGCAGGCTGCTCTCGATCAATTCGGGATCGATGCCCTCCTCGACGATGGCCCCCAAGGTGTCCAGCACCAGCGCCTCAACCTCCTGCACCCTGCCCGCGCCCAGCCCCTTGAGACCCACGGCGAACGCACCCTCGCGGAAGGAGTCGCGGTAGCCGGTCAGATCGGCCAGCGCGCTCCCCAGGCCCGAATCGATCAGCGGGCGGGTCAGCGGCGCCCCCGCGTTGCCCAGCAGCACGTCGCTCAGCACGCTCCAGCGCAGGTTGGCGTCGGCGTCGCTGCTCAGGCCCAGCTTCCACATCACGCTGACCTGGGTGCCGCGCTCGGTGTCGCTGCCCGGATACGTGACGCGCTCCTGGCGGGGTTCGGTGAACGGCGTCTGATCGGGAATGCTGACGTCCAGCGTCTGGGCCGTGAAGCGCGACATCACGTGCGATTCGATCTCGTCCAGAATGCGCGGGAGCGGCAGCTTGCCGTAGGTATAGAAAAAGGCGTTGCTGGGATGGTAGTGCGCGGCGTGGAAGGCCCGCAGGTTGTCGTAGGTCAGCGCCGGAATGTCGCTGGGCGAGCCGCCGGAATTGTTGGCATACGTGAGATCCGGGAACAGCGCCTTGCCGAAGGCCCGCCACATCACCGCGCCGGGGGCGGCCATCGCGCCCTTCATCTCGTTGTAGACCACGCCCTGCAACTTCAGTTCGGTGCTGGGGTCATCCGGCGTCTCGAACTCGAAGCGGTGCCCGTCCTGCCGGAAGCTCTCATAGCGCATCAGCGGGAAGAAGGTGGCGTCCAGATACACGCCCAGCAGGTTGAAGTAGTCCTTCTCGTTGCGTGTGGAAAAGGGGTAGGTCGTCCAGTCGTTGCTGGTCATCGCGTTCATGAAGGTGTTCAGGCTGCGCGGCAGCATCGCGAAAAAGGGGTCCGGCACCGGGTACTTCTGGCTGCCCATCAGCACGATGTGTTCCAGGATGTGCGCCACGCCCGTGCTGTCGCGCGGCACGGTGGGGAAGGTCACGCCAAAGGCGCTGTTGTCGTCGTCGCGCACCACGTGGGCATGTCTGGCCCCGTTCTCGTGGGTCAGCAGGATCAGGTGCCCCTGCATTTCCGGCAGATCCTCGACGCGGTCGACGGTGAAGCGGCCCAGGCGTTCGCCCACGCCGGGCAGGGCGGGCAGCGGTGATACGGCAGTGGTCATGACGGCGAGTCTAGAGCATGGGCAGAAAAAGACCGTGGCTGGTGCGCCGAAGTGGCGTGGAAACGGGGGAGAGATCGTCCTTAAATCCGCACGGCACGGGGCTGGAGGTTCAGGCCCAAACGGTTGAGCAGCTCCTGAAATTCACGGAAAGGCTGTTGCGGACTCTCCGTAACCAGCGTGACGAGTTCGCCGCTGCCGCGAGTCGTGAAGGGGGCGAACTGGCCCACCACCTCGTCTGCTGGATCGAACACCTGAAGGGCTGGGGCCGCCTGTCTGAAAAAATCACCCAGCCACGGCAGGTGCGTGCTGGAGAGGGTCACGCCCGCCAGCCCAGGATGCTGCGGCCTGAGCGCCGCCACAAACGCCGAGACCATGCGCTGCGTTGTGGCTGGATCGCTCAGAAACAGTCCAGTCTCCACCAGATCAATCAGCCCGCCAGCCTCGTTGTACACGACGCGGCTGCTGGCCTCTCCAGCCTCCCTGGCGACGTAGGCCCGCAGCGCGGCGCTGTCGGTCAGCACCCTGGCCCCGAGGACAGCCACCACCCCGTTCTCCCCCGTGGCCTGAAGGGCGGCCCGGATGGGTGGATGCACGCCCATCACCGGCAGCCCGAACCCTGGCCGCAGCTGGGGCAGCACCGTGATGGTGGGGGCGTTGGAGGCCACGATCACGGAGGACACGCCCAGGCCCACCAGAAAGTTCATGGCCCCCAGCAGGCGGTGTGTCAGCTCGGCCTCGCTTTTCGCACCGTAGGGAAAGCTGGCCCGGTCGGCCAGATAGAGGACGTCCTGGGCAGGGTAGGCGGCCCTGACCTTCCGCACGATGTCGTAGCTGCCCAGGCCCGCATCGAAGATGCCGACGGGCTGGCTCAACTGTGCATTGACGTTCAGGTCAGTCACGTTCAGGCTCCAGGGCAGCCGCCAAAAACAGAGGAGGGGCGGTGGTTCGGGTGGTCGGTGTGGGGGGATATGGTTCACGCACGCTGAGGCCGGAAAGTCTGGGGCCACTACGTGGAGAGGGTCGGCTAGTGTAGCTCTGAATGGCCTGTGCCCCCCCATCCACCCTCCGGTAAATCACGGCAAACTCACGGGACTGACACGGCGCGGCGTTTACACTGGCAGGCATGAAGCGAGTTCGCACAACCTGGCCCGCGCTGGCCCTGGCGCTGAGCCTCGCCGTGGCTGGATGCGGTCAGCCGGTGACCGGCACATCCACCGGAAGTGGCCGGGACATCCTGTATTTTGCCGACAGCGCCGCCGGTCTGCCCGTGATGTATCAGGGCGAGGAATACCAGGCCGACCTGAATGTCTCGGGCGGTGCGGGGCCGTACACCATGAAAGTGGCGGGCGGCACGCTGCCTCCCGGCATCACGCTGAGCGGCCAGCGCCTGAGCGGCACGCCCACGGCCACCGGCACGTACAAGTTCACGCTGGAAGTCACCGATTCCACCCTGAGCACGCGCAGCAAGGAATACACGGTCAACGTGAACACCCTGCCGCCGCTCTCGCTGGCGCCGAAGCTGCCCTCGGGGGAGATTCGCGGCGAGACCCGCATTCCGGTGACCATCACCGCGCCCCGAAACGTGCGGGCCGCCCGCCTGAACTGGGAACTGCCCGCCGGGATCAGCGTGACCCGCGTGCAGGCCGCAGGACAGGGCGGCGTGCTGTTCTGGCATCAGCAGGGTCAGGTCTTGACCGTGGACCTGGGCTTCAGGACCATTCCGCGCAACGGGGTCCAGATCGCCCTGATCAGCGTCAAGCCGGCCAAGCCCGTGACCCTGAATGCCACCAAACTGGGCTACGAGGCCCGCGACGGCACGGGCAAGTTGCTGGCTGGCAAATTCATGTCGGGGGCGGTGATGTCCGAGACACCAGCGGGCGGCCAGGAAGACAAGGGAGAGGCCAAGGACGGCACAGATCAGCCCACCACTGAGACCGTGCCCGCCGCGACGCCCACGCCAGCGACACCTGTGGCGCCCCCTCCCGCCCAGCCGACGACGCCCACGGACAACCCTGGGACCCCTCCGCAGGAGAACCAGAACCCGGATGGCACGCCCGTCGCGCCGCCGCTGCCCCCGGGCGGAGGCGAGCCGGGAGCCTCCCTGAACACCGGAGCACCGCTGTGATGCGCCGGGGAATGTTGATGGCCGCCCTGATGGCGGGCGTGGCCGGGGCCACCACCGCGCCGCCGCTAACACTGGCGCAGCAGGTGAAGAAGGCCGAAGTGATCGTGCGCGGCACGCTGGGTCCCGCTGTGAGCGTCAAGGAGGGCGAGATCACGTACCTGGCCTACCCGCTGACGGTGGCCGAGACCATTGCCGGGGACGCCGCCCGCCTGCCCCAGAACGACGGCAAGCCCGCGCTGTTCTTCCTGCAGGGGCTGGCCGACGTGCCAGAGCTGAAAAGCGGACAGGAGGTCTTTGCCTTGCTGTACACGCGCAAACAGGACAGCCCGCTGGTGGGCTTTAACCAGGGCCTGTACCCGGTTATCGACGGCAAGGTATCGGCGGGCGATGCCAAGACGCCCATCACCGATCCGGCCAAGTTGCGGGATGCCATCCGCGCCGCGCTGGGGGCCAAATGAAGCGCGGTCTCGGAGTTGCTGGCCTGCTGCTGGGCCTGGCCCTGGGCACGGCCGACGCCGCCAGCGTCAAGCTGCAGCCGCAGGGCGACGTCCTGACCCGGGCCGTGCAGGCTGCCCTGGGGGCCATCAGCACCAAGGAGCTGCCGGTCACGCTGGACAGTGGCAGCGGGACGATCCTGACCCTGGGCGGCACGGGGAGCAGCGCCGCACCCTTCAACCCTGACGTCGCGGCCCGCGTGGTCACGGTGGCCGGGGCGCGGCGCATCGAGTTCAACCCGGCGGGGCCGCTGCCGCTGGAGCAGGCGGTGCGGCAGGAACTGGCCCGTGAGCTGGGCTTCAAGGCCTGGACCGCCGAGGCCGCCCGCACCCGCCTGAGCGGCGCGGACCTGAACGGCGACGGCAAGATCGATCTGAAAGACTTGGCGATCCTGATGGACAACTACGGCAAGGCCAGTTCGGTGGGCGATTTGAACCAGGACCGCAAGGTGGACGACGCGGACCTGCGGATCTTTAGCGCCCAGTACAAGCCCGCGCCGGAGCCCGAGCCCGCCCCGGTTCAGCCGAAGCCAGCCGCAACGCCGACAACGCCAGCGACGCCTGGAACAACCACGCCGCCTGTCAGCACGCCGGCGGATCCGGCGCCCAAGGACGACGCGCCAGGGGAAAATCAGGGAGAGCCGCCCGCCACGACCCCGCCCGCCGAGCCAACGCCGAACGAGCCAGCGCCGAAACAGCCGTAGACGCGCTTGCCGTGATTCTGCCGGAACCCAGGCAGCGGGCAGGAGATGAGGTCGGCGTTCCAGCCGCACCCGTGTTCTAGAACAGCGCTCCCCCATGCGCTGCGATCAGCAGCGCCGCGTCTGCTGGAGCCAGCGCCGTAGTCTCGATCTGGAGGGCGTCCGGCGGCGCGGGCAAGGTGCCGGACGCCTCCAGGGTGGCCCGCAGGATCACTGGGTCACGCAGTTTGGCCAGCTCCAGCCGTTCGGGCAATGGAAGCCGCCGCTCCAGCTCGTTCAGGCTGCATTCCAGCCAGACCGGGACGTACTGGGCGTTTCGGGCCGCCGCCAGATCGCGCACCAGTTTCAGGGCGGCCGCACCAGCCGGACGATTGGTCAGGTGGCTGGTGAAAATCTGGCTCACGTCGCGCGGCGCAAGGCGGGCAGCTTCGAGTCCCAGCGTGCGGACCTGGGCGGCCAGGGCGTGAATCTCCTCCGGAATGGGCCGCAGGCCATCGGCGCCGTAGGGCCTGAACACGGCGTCGTTGAACAGGTGGTTGTCCAGCAGGACCGCGCCGGTCAAGGCCGAAAGCTTCAGCCCGATGGTCCGTTTGCCGCTGGCCGGTGGCCCGACAAGGTGGAAGAGGTGACCCATACGCTCAGCCTCACCGTGGGTGATCGGGGACGCGTCGGCCAGGTGGCAGAGCAGCCAACAAAAACGCCCCAGCCGAAGCGGGGCGCTCTTTCTCGTTCTCTGCGTGCTATTCCAGCACGGCCTCGTGCGTGATCTCCACGTTGCCCTTCATGACCTTGCTCATGGGGCACATCTCGGCGGCCTGATCGATGTGCTTCTCGAATTCGGCCTGATCGATGTTGCCCACCTTGCCGCGAATGCTCAGGCGCATGGCGCTCACCTTGAAGCCCGGCCCATCCTTGACCATCTCGCAGGTGGCTTCGGTCCGCACGTCCTGCGGATCGTGGCCGTCACCCGCCAGCAGAGCGCACAGCTGCATGGTGAAGCAGCCTGCGTAGGCGGCGGCCAGCAGCTCTTCCGGGTTGGTGCCGGTGCCGTTCTCGAAGCGCGTGCCGAACGAGTACTGCGCGTCCTTGACCGTGCCGCTCTCGGTGCTGATGTTGCCCTTCCCGCTCTTGAGGTCTCCCATCCACTGGGCGTTCGCCTTCCTTGCGATGTCTGCCATGGTCCCAGTCTGCCGCGCCCGGGCGCCTGGCCGTGATGACGGCGGTTTACGCAGGCTTTATGAGGGGAGCGCTACACTCCGGCACATGGACCATCAACAGTGGAGTGTGCCGGGGGCGCCCGTCAGCGGTTATGTCTGGAAGGCCGGGAACCCGCGCGGCGCGGTCCTGCTCTCGCATGGGGTGGGCGAGTACGCCACCCGCTATGTCGAGCGCTACCACGCCCTGATCCCCACGCTGACAGAGGCGGGCTTCACCGTCTACGCCTACGATCAGCGCGGTCACGGCCGCTCGGAGGGGCGGCGCGCGGTGGTGGACCTGAACGTGCTGGTGGAAGACCACCTGAAGGCCCGTCAGGCGCTGCGGGAGCGTCCGGGCGGCGACGGGCTACCGCTGTTTGCGTTCGGCCACAGCATGGGCGGGCTGGTCACGGCGGCCAGCGCGTCCCGTGATCCGCGTGGACTCTCGGGCGTGATCCTGTCCAGCCCCGCCCTGTTGGTAGGTCAGGAGGAACCGGCGCTGGTCAAGGCGCTGGCGCCGCTGCTGGCGAAGGTGGCCCCCGCCGCCCCGGTCAGCGATCTGGGCACGGGGGGCCTGTCCCGGCTGACCGACGAGGTGGCCGCCTACGAGGCCGACGAGTTGATCTACCACGGCAAGGTCCGCGCCCTGACCGCCGCCTCCATGCTGGGCCTGAGCGGGCGGCTGTGGGCCGAGTACGCCACCTGGACACTCCCCACGCTGATCATTCACGGTGCGGCGGATAAAATCACCGATCCGTCAGGCAGCCAGCGTTTCTTCGACATGATCGCCAGCCCTGACAAAACGCTGATCCTGCAGGAGGGCGGCTACCACGAACTCCTGAATGACGAGCCGCGCGAGGAAATCCGTGCGGCGCTGCTGGCATGGCTGCTGGAACGGTCCTGAGTTGGGCGGTGGCGCTGCGTTCAACCCCCACCGCCTCTAGAGCATTTGTCCGAATTGCTGCATCAGAAAAAAGACTTTTGCTGCCTCCATTCTCCCAAATGCTCAGCAAAATTCACTCACTCCGTTCGGTCAAAAGCAAACAGCACTTTTGACAAATGCTCTAGGTTCTTCGGTACGCCGGTCTTCAGTGCGCCGCAGCCTTGGCGGGCCGCAGGTGCAGCGCCGCCACGATGATGCCGCCCAGCACCACGCCCACCAGGGCCGAGCCCAGCGTTTCCACCAGCCACTCCACCACCCCTTCCGCAAAGGGAATCGCGTGGCCTGCCGCCAGGGCCAGATCGTGCAGGGTGTGCGCGGGCCAGCTCAGCCCGAATTTGTCCAGCCCGTCGATGATGATGTGGCCGCCCACCCACAGCATGGCCGCCGTGCCGATCACCGACAGGGCCGACATCACCACCGGCATCCCCTTGACCAGACCGCGCCCAATGGACTGGGCCGCTCTGGCCTTGCTGGAGGCCAGCCGCACGCCAAAATCGTCGGTTTTCACGATCAGCCCCACCACGCCGTAGACCAGCGCCGTGATCATCAACGCCACCAGCACCAGGATCAAGGCGCGGGAGAAGAACGCCTGGTCCGCCACCTCGGCCAGCGAGATCGCCATGATTTCCGCCGACAGGATGAAATCGGTGCGGATCGCCCCCGCGACCATCTTTTCCTCGTGGGCAGCGCTGGCCAGTTTGATGACCTGTTCGGTCCCGTCCTCGTGGTGGCCCCAGATCGCCTCGTAGACCTTCTCGGCGCCCTCGAAACACAGGTACGCCCCACCCACCATCAGCAGCGGATTGAGCGCCCACGGCAGAAACTGGCTCAGCAGCAGCGCGGCAGGCAGGATGAACACGATCTTGTTCTTCAGCGAGCCCTTGGCGATGCGCCAGATGATGGGAAGCTCGCGTTCCGGGGTGAAGCCGGTCACGTAGCGGGGCGTCACCGCCGTGTCGTCGATAACCACGCCGACCGCTTTGGCCCCCGCCCGGCCCGCCGCCGCGCCGATGTCGTCGATGGAGGCGGCAGAAAGCTTGGCCAGGGCCGCCACGTCGTCGAGCAGGGCCACCAGGCCGCTCACGGCAGGGGCCTCATGCGCGGCGCTTCGGTGGTGGCGGACAGGAGACAGGCGCTCATCAGTTCGCCGACCTTATCAAGAATGGGGCCGTCCACGGCTGCCGGAAAGACACGCGCTGCCTACACTACCCTTATGGAATCTTTCTGGAACGAACTCAAGCTGATGCAGGGGCTGCTGGTGGCCTTCGTCCTCAGCGGCGCGATTGGCTGGGAACGCGAGCGGTTGCACCGCAGCGCCGGTCTGCGCACGCACATGCTGGTGGGCATGAGCTCGGCGCTGTTTGTGGTGCTGGCCGAGACGCTGGTCAGCACGTTCGGGGGACGGGATTTCGGCGTGCGCTTCGACATGATCGGGCTGCTGGGCGCAGTCGTCAGCGGCATCAGCTTTCTGGGCGCGGGCGTGATCTTCTCGGAACGGGGCCGGGCCAAGGGGCTGACCACGGCGGCGGGCCTGCTGGCGACGGCGGGCGTGGGCGTGGCCTGCGGGCTGCACCTGTACGTGCTGGCCACAGGGGCCACGCTGCTGTTCCTGTTCACGCTGGCGGGGGTGCGGCGACTGGCCGAGAACAAGGACAATCCCATCAGGGAGGAGGAGGAGTAGGCCGTCAGCCCCCGTCCCGTCCGTATTCTCATCCCACTTCTCGGAATATTGTATACAATATCCACATGACCCTTTCCGAGCATCCTGTGCCTGCTGCCTTCGCGCGGCCGGTGCTGGTGCGGGACGGTGTGTACGAACATCTGCGCCGCGCGGTGCTGGACGGTGAGATGGTTCCAGGCGAGCGAATCGGCGAGGTGGAGCTGGGTGAACGGCTGGGCGTGTCGCGCACCCCCATCCGCGAGGCGATCATGCGCCTGACCCAGGACGGCCTGCTGGTGGCCGAGGCCAACAAGGGCGTGCGGGTGCGCACCGTGACGGCCCAGGAGGCGCGCGACACCTACATTGTGCGTGAGGAACTGGACGGCCTGGCCGCCGCGCTGGCCGCCGCCGCCCATACCGCCGACGATGCCCGGACGCTGCGTGACGCCCTGGCCGCCGTGAATGCCTCGCAGTCGCAGGACTACCGCCAGCAGACCCGGCTGGATCTGGCTTTCCACCGCGCCATGGCCGGGGCGGCCCGTAACGCTGCCCTGGGGGATCTGGCCCGCGATCTGGAACAGCGCGTCGCCCTGATCAAACACCAGACCCGCACCTACAACGCCCACCCCGACACGGCGGCCCAGCACGCCGCCATCCTGAAGGCGGTGCTGGACCGGGACGCCGCCGCTGCCCGCGAGGCCGCCCGCCTGCACGTCCGCACCTTCGGGGCGCTGGTGATGCAGGACCTGGGGGCCGCCGGTTGATCCCTTTGTCTTTCCAAACTTTTGCCCCTTTCACCCTTGAGACCCACGCAGGAGCATCTCTATGATTGACCAGATTTACCGCAAGGCCGTCCTGACTGTTTCGGGACAGAAGTTCGTGGAAGACCTCGTCCGCAAGCAGGGCTGGGGCCTGGCGCAGCGCTTCGTGGCCGGGGAAGAGGTGGACGGCGCGATTGCCGCCGTGAAAGAACTCCAGACCGAGGGCATCCTGGGCAACCTGGATCTGCTGGGCGAGTTCGTGGCCTCGCCGGACAAGGCCAACGAGTTCGCCGACAAGGTGCTGCACCTGCTGGACGCCGCGCACGCGGCTGGCGTCATGCCCTACGCCAGCGTCAAGCTGTCCGCCGTGGGCCAGGGCCAGACGGTGGACGGTCAGGATCTGGGATTGATCAATGCCCGTCGCATCGTGGGCAAGGCGAAGGAATACGGCGGCTTCATCTGCCTGGACATGGAAGACCACCCGCGCGTGGATCAGACCTTGGAGCAGTTCCGCATCCTGGCGCAGGAGTTCGGCACGCAGCACGTCGGCACGGTGCTGCAGAGCTACCTCTACCGCACGGAAGAGGACCGCAACAGCCTGGACGATCTGCACCCCAACCTGCGGATCGTCAAGGGCGCGTACCTCGAACCCGAGAGCGTCGCCATGCCCGACAAGGCCGACGTGGACGCCAGCTACCGCAAACTGGTCTACGCCCACATGAAGGCCGGAAATTACGTGAATGTCGCCACCCACGATGAGAACATCATCGAGGATGTCAAGCACTTCGCGCTGGCCCACGGCATCGAGAAGGACGCCTACGAGTTCCAAATGCTCTACGGCGTGCGCCGCGACCTGCAGCGCGAGCTGGCGGCGGCAGGCTACCGCGTGCGTGCCTACATCCCGTATGGCCGCGACTGGTACCCGTACTTCTCGCGCCGGATTGCCGAGCGCCCGGCGAATGTGATGTTCATTCTGAAAGGGATGCTCAAGGGGTGAGCGGCCCGTTGATCGGCGTCACCGGAGCGCCCGGTAACGTCGGCACGCCGCTGGTGGGGGAATTACTGCGGCGCGGCGCGCGGGTGCGCGTGCTGGCCCGCCATCCCGAAAAGGTGCGGCAGGCGTTTGCGGATGCCCCGCCATCCCAGATCGAGTTCGGGACGTTGGAGTTTGGCAAGCGCCGGACGTATCTAAACGCCTTTGATGGGTTGGAAAAGCTGTTCGTGCTGCGCCCGCCCGCCGTGAGTCAGGTCAGCAAGGACATGTTCCCGGCGCTGGACGTGGCGCTGGGGGCCGGGGTGCGGCATTTCGTGCTGCTGTCCCTCCAGGGGGCCGACAGGTTGCCGTTCACGCCGCACGCGCAACTGGAGAAGCACCTGGAGGGCAACGGTGCGGCCCACACCTTTCTGCGTCCCAGCTTCTTCATGCAGAACCTGACCACCACGCACCTGCCGGAGCTGAAGAAGGGCATCATCGCCGTGCCCGCCGGAAACGGGCGCACCAGTTTCGTGGATGCGAACGACGTGGGCGAGGCCGCCGCTGTGGTGCTGACCGAGGGCGGACACGAGAACCGCGCCTACGAGCTGACCGGCCCGGACGCGCTGACCTACCGCGAGGTGGCCGAGATTTTCACCCGCGTCACCGGCCATCTGTACCGCTCCACCGATCCCAGCCCCCTCGCCTTTTACCGCCAGATGCGGGCGCGGGGCGTGGATCGCTCGCAGATTCTGGTGATGGAGGCGATCTACGCCACCGCCCGTCTGGGCCTCGCCAAACACGTCTCGGATGACCTGCCCGCGTTGCTGGGTCGCCCCGCCCACAGCATTGAGGACTTCGCCCGAACCCTTCCCGCACTGCTTCAAGGAGACCACCATGCTTAAGATTCAGGACTACCGCCCCCAGCACTTCATCGACTTCACCAAAGCTGAGAACGTCCAGGCTTACGAGGCCGCCCTCAAGAAAGTGCGTGCCGAGTTGCTGGGCAAGCACTACCCGCTGGTCATCAACGGCGAGCGGGTGGACACTGCCGAGCGGCTGGAATCGGTCAACCCCTGCGACACCTCGGAAGTGGTAGGCACCACGGCCAAGGCGACGATTGAGGACGCCGAACGCGCCCTGGACGGCGCGTGGAAGGCCTTCGAGACGTGGAAGACCTGGGATATGGACGCCCGCGCCCGCATTCTGCTCAAGGCCTCGGCGCTGCTCAAGGCCCGCCGCCTGGAAGCCTGCGCCCTGATGAGCATCGAGGTGGGCAAAAACTACGCCGAGGCCGACGTGGAGGTGGCCGAGGCCATCGACTTCCTGGAGTACTACGCCCGCAGCGCCATGAAGTACGCGGGCTTCGGCTCGTCGGAAACCACCTGGTTCGAGGGCGAGGAGAACGGCCTGATGTCGCTGCCGCTGGGCGTGGGCGTGAGCATCAGCCCGTGGAATTTTCCCTGCGCCATCTTCCTGGGCATGCTGGCCGCACCCATCGTGGCGGGCAACTGCGTGATCGCCAAGCCCGCCGAGGACGCCGGCCTGATCGCCGGATTCGTTGCCGACATCATGTTCGAGGCCGGGCTGCCTGCCGGGGTGCTGCAATTCCTGCCGGGGGTGGGCAAGGACGTGGGTGAGTACCTGACCACGCACGCCAGAACCCGCTTTATTACCTTCACGGGCAGCCGCGCCGTGGGCCTGCACATCAACGAGGTGGCGGCCAAGGTGCAGCCCGGCCAGAAGTGGATCAAGAAAGTCGTGCTGGAACTCGGCGGCAAGGACGGCATGATCGTGGACGAGACTGCCGATCTGGACGTGGCCGTCACTGCCGCCGTGCAGGGGGCCTTCGGCTTCAACGGCCAGAAGTGCAGCGCCATGAGCCGCCTGATCGTGGTGGACAGCGTGTACGACGACGTGGTGAATGGCTTCGTGGAGCGCGCGGGCAAGCTGAAGATGGGCACCGGCGAGGAAAACGCCAACGTCACCGCCGTGGTCAACCAGATGTCCTTCGACAAGGTCAAGGGCTACCTGGAACTCGCGCCGCAGGAGGGCACGGTGCTGCTGGGCGGCCAGGCTCCCGGCGAGTGCGGCGGCAAGACGGGCTACTACGTGCAGCCCACCATCGTCGGCGACGTGAAGCGGGGCGCCCGGCTGGCGCAGGAGGAAATCTTCGGGCCGGTGGTGTCGGTGATCCGCGCCAGGGACTGGCAGGACGCCCTGGACATCGCCAACTCCACCGAGTACGGCCTGACCGGCGGCGTGTGCAGCCGGGATCGTGCGCGGCTGGAGCAGGCCCGCCAGGAGTTCGAGGTGGGCAATCTGTACTTCAACCGCAAGATCACCGGGGCCATCGTGGGCGTGCAGCCTTTCGGCGGCTACAACATGAGCGGCACCGACAGCAAGGCGGGCGGCCCGGACTACCTGGCGAACTTCATGCAGCTCAAGACCGTGACCGAGCGCTGGTAAAGCGCAACGTTCAGCTGGCCCCCTCCATTCTAGAGGGGGCCTTTTACGCTCTGGCGAGCAGCGTGTCCACCATCAAAGCCCCGCCCAGAATCGCCGGAATGCCGCCGCCGGGATGCACGCCCGTGCCCACCTGCCACAGCCGGGGTGTCAGGCGGTAGGGCTGAGGATGAAATGGCCCGCCGCGCCAGACGGGCAGGGCCGCGCCGTAGATCGCGCCGCCGGGGTGGCCGCCCGCCGCGTAGTGTTCGGGGGTTAGGGCCTGCACGTCATCGGCAGAGGCCAGCAGCCCCGGCACCCCCAGCGTCCGTTCCACCCGCTCCACCTGGGCGCGCACCCACGGGTGATCCAGCCCCAGCGGACGCGCGGTAGCAGGGGCGGTCAGCAGCACGGCCAGCCTGCGTCCCTCGGCGTGGACGAGGGCCAGCGTGTCGGGCGGCAAGGCTCCGGCGCGGATGGCCGTGCGGAACGGTTGAAAGTCGGACGGCGGGATGACGGAGGTAGCGGGCAACGGCGCCGCTCTGGGCAACGCCGCGTAGATCGCCACGCCGCTCACCGTCCGTTCCGATGTGGGAGACACGGCGGGCAGGCCACGCAATGCTGCCAGTCGGTGCGGATCCATCGCGCTGACGAGGAGATCATGCTGGGCCAGCTCGCCGCCGTTCAGGGTGAGGGTGGCTCCCTTGATTCCCGTCACCTCCGCGCCTTCCCGCACCTGCACTCCGCGCACCGTAACAAATTCAAGAAGCGCGTTCAGCAGAGCGCCCATTCCCCCGGCAGGCCGGTACACCTCCGCGCCCACCAGCGCCGGGATCAGGGCGTAGAGGGCAGCTGCATCGGCAGGCGAGAGGCCCGCGTTCAGGGCGTGCGTGCGAATGGCGTGGGCCAGCGCGGGCGGCATCCGCTGAGCGCGAATCCAACTCTCGGCGGTCAGGTGTGGGCCGACGACACCGAACAGCGTCCGACTGGCCCGCAGAAAAACCGGATCGGTCAGGCGCGGCGGCGTGGTCAGCAGGGCGACGATAGGGTGGGCGAGCGGCTGAACCTTCGCGCGGTAGGTTTCCCAGGCCGAATGGAGTGGATGCCCCGGCGGCACAGGCAGCGGTACTGCGCCAAAAGGGGTGTGGTGGGTGCCCAGGCCGTCCGTCAACGGCTCCAGCGCCAGCGGGTCAGCCTCTCCCAGCCGCTCCAGATATGCCCGCCACACGCCCGGAAAGGTAAACAGGCTGGGGCCAGTGTCGAAGCTCAGGCCACCCACGATCTCACGCCTGAGCTTGCCGCCCGCACGGTCACGCTCGTAGATGGTGACGCTGTGGCCTCTGCTGGCCAGCAGGGCCGCCAGCGCCAGTCCCGCCAGCCCTCCGCCCAGAATGCCGACGCTCAACCCCGACTTCAGAGGCCCGTCCACAGCCCGCGTGCCAGCAGGTACACCAGCCCCACCCCCGCCACCGCGCCCACAATCCACGGGGTCACGATGCTCAGCGGGTACAGTCGCGCGGCCCGCTCCGGCGTGGGGTCACGCAGCAGCGCCAGCGCCATGCCGCCGCAGGTCAGCCACAGCGCCAGCGCCGTCAGCACCGACACCGGCAGCAGCAGTGCCCCGGCCACTGCGAACCACGTCAGCGCATACCGGGCCGTGCCGCGCACGCCGAGCACCGTTGCCACCGTGTGCGTCCCGGCCTCGCGGTCTGCGGGAATGTCCTGCGCGGCGTCGAAGGCGTGTTTGCCCACCGAGTACGCCATCAGCGCCAGCAGGGGCCACCACGGCACCGGCGTTCCCAGCGCCAGCGCGGGCAGCGCCAGCGGCAGGGCGTAGGCCACGTTGCTCAGACCGTCCAGAAACGGGCGGCCCTTCAATCTCAGCGGCGGCAGGCTGTAGGCTGCGAACAGCACGGCGGACACCGCCAGCAGCAGCGATGCGGCGGGCGGCAGCAGCACGGCCAGTCCCACCAGCGCAGGCAGGTTGAGCGCCAGCGTCATGGTCAGCAGCGGGCCGCCCTCGGCCACGGTCAATCTCGCGCCCTGCCAGCCGCCCTTGCGCGAACTGCGCGCGTCCTCCTCGCGGTCAGACAGGTCGTTTAAGCCGTAGATCAGCAGGTTGAAGGGCAGGGTCAGGTACAGCAGCAGCGCCAGCACGCCGGGGTCTAGCGTGTACAGCCTGCCGGTCAGCCATACGCCCGTGACCAGCGTGCCCACCGTATTGATCCACAGCGCGGGCCGCGACACGGTCAGCAGGCGGCGCAGGGGCAGGGCAGAGGGGGTGGTCAGGACGCGCGTTCGCATTCGCACCCCGCATTGTAGGAGAGGGCAGTGGGGGTGGATGCCCCGGCCCAGGGTCAACGCAGGCAGGAGACCGAGGCGCCTTCATCTCCGCCCCAGCCTCCTGCCCGCTGCTTATGCTTTGCCGCCGCTCAGGCGTTCAGCTTCTCAGCGTAGTCCCGGCGCAGCTTGGCCACCTTGGGCGCGATCACGGCCGCACAGTACGGCTGGCGCGAGTTGTCGTTGTAGTAGTTCTGGTGGTAGTCCTCGGCCACGTGGAACTCGGTGGCGGGTTCCACACTGGTGACAATGGGCTTGCCGAACACGTCCTGCGCGTCCAGATCGGCCATCACCTCACGGGTCTCACGCTCCTGCTCGGGGGTCAGGGGAAACACGGCGCTGCGGTACTGGGTGCCCACGTCCGCGCCCTGACGGTTCATGGAGGTGGGATCGTGGGTGGCGAAGAACAGGCCCAGCAGGTCTTTGTAGCTCACCTGCTGCGGGTCAAAGGTCACGCGAACGGCCTCGGCGTGTCCGGTCTCGCCGCTGCAGACGCTGCGGTAGTCGGGATGGGGGGTGTGGCCGCCGATGTAGCCGCTCTCGATCCTGGTCACGCCGCGCACCTGCTGCATCACGGCCTCGGTGCACCAGAAGCAGCCGCCTGCCAGGATGGCCTGCTGCGGGCCGGTGGATTCGGGGGTGGGAATTTCGCTGGTGGGGGTGGAAGTGGCGTCTGTCATGCCCCATTCTGGCGCGGCGGCCTGCCCTGAACGACATTCAAAGGCACGGTTGACTGTTTAGGGAACGTTGAGGCTGGGGTTCACGGCGGCTGGTCTTCCCTCAGCCTCCGAACAGCAGCCGCACCGACACCAGCAGCACGATGCCGCCGTACATCCACTTGACGAAGGCGCTGCCGCGCAGCATCGCCATGCGTGCGCCCAGCGTGGCGCCCAGAGCGTTGGCGACGCCCATCGGCAGGCCGATCCAGAACACCATCTTGCCGCCGATCAGGAAGAAGACGAACGCGCCCAGGTTGGTGGCCAGGTTGATGAAGCGGGCGTTGCCGCTCGCGCCCACCAGATTGAAGCCTGCCAGTGCGAACAGGAACATCAAAAAAGTGCCGGTGCCGGGGCCGAGAAAGCCGTCGTAGATGCCGATCACGAAGGCGCCGGGCAGCGTCAGCGCCAGCGTGCGGGCGGTCAGACCGGGGTAGTGGTCTTCCAGGCCGAAGCGCTTGTTGACCAGCACCAGTGCGCCCACGCCCAGGATCACCACGCCGATCAGCGTGCGGAAGGCGTCCGGGTTGACGAAATGCACCAGATACGCGCCGAAGGCGCTGCCGATCAGCGCCAGCGGCAGCAGGCGCACGAGCAGCGCCAGTTCCAGATGTCCCTTGCGCCAGTACTGGAAGGTAGAGCTGGCCGAGCCGAAGATGGCGAGCAGCTTGTTGGTGGCCACCACCTGCGCCGGCGACAGTCCCATGAAGAACAGCGTGGGCAGCGTGATGGTGCCGCCGCCGCCCGCCACCGCGTCGATGAATCCAGCCAGAAAGGCGAGGGGCAGACCGTACAGGAGGACTTCGGGGCCGGGCACGGACAGGACTGTAGCAGGTCAGGCAGGCGGCCGAGAACGGCTTGCTCCCAGAATCCGGTTCGCCAGCTCGCGCACCATCCCCGGCGGATCGTGGCGGCCATTGACCGAAACGGTCAGGAGATCGAGGAGCAGGCCGTCGACGGCGTAATGCAGCAGCGCCACCTCCTGTGCGCCGCCAGGCAGGCCCGCCTGAAGGTGAAATTCGGTGTCCAGTGTGTAATTTCGCTCCAGCGTGGCTCTCAGGATCTCGGCCAGTGCGGGACGGCGCACCGCTTCCAGGCGCAGCTCGAACAGGGCCAGGGTCAATTCCGGGTGCCGGGTGGTGCGGGCCACGATGTCCTGGAGGTAGGCGGTGGCCTGTTCCAGTGTGGGCGGCAGGCGGCCGACGCTCCCCAGCACTTCTGGAGCGGGGGCCAGCCGCTCGAAAATGCGGCTGCCCAGCGCCCCCAGCAGGGCGTCACGGCTGCCGAAGTAGTTGGAGGTGGTGCCCTGCGGCACCCTGGCTTCGCGGTCGACGGCCCGGTGGGTCAACCCCCGTGCGCCTTGTGCCGCCAGCACCCGCAAACCGGCATCCGCCAGCTCCTCCCGCCGCGCCAGATTCTGTGCCATAGCCCAGGCTAGCACTGACCACTACAGGTGTAGTAAGATGCAGCCACAGCTGAAGGAATTGACCTGTCGTGATGAGGAGGGTGCCATGCAGGACACGCGGCGCAAACTGGTGTACTTCATCGCCTGCACGCTGGACGGCTTCATCGCCCGGCCTGACGGCAATGCCGATTTTTTCGAGACGACGGAGCCGTACCTGTCCGAACTGGCCGCGACGTTTCCGGAAACCTTCCCCACCCACGTGCGGGCGGCGCTGGGCATCACCGCAGAGGGCCAGCACTTCGACAGCGTGATCATGGGCCGCAGAACCTACGATCCGGCGCTGCAACTGGGCATCGCCAGTCCCTACGCCCACCTGCGGCAGTACGTGTTCAGCCGGAACCTGCCGCCCTCCGCTGATCCGGCGGTCACGGTGCTGGCGGATTCGCCCGTGTCCCTTGTTCAAACCCTGAAGGCTGAAAAGACCGGGCGGGAGATCTGGCTGTGTGGCGGCGGAGAACTGGCCGGACAGCTGCTGCCCGAAATCGACGAGGTGATTCTCAAGCTCAACCCGGTGGCGATTGGCTCAGGGATTCCCCTGTTCGGCAGAGCGGCTGGCCTCCACCACTTTGAACTGATCGGGCATCAGCCTCTGACGGGAGGCGTGATGCTGTTGCATTACCGGGTGCGCGGCGACGCTGGGGTGGCATGACCCTGCCCTGCCGCCTGCGCTAGCCTCCTCCCATGACCGTCCCAGCCCGGCCCGTGGTGGGCCGCTTCGCCCCCAGTCCCACCGGGGCCATGCATCTGGGCAACGCCCGCACGGCGCTGCTGGCGTGGCTGCACACCCGCGCGCAGGGGGGGCGCCACATCCTGCGCTTCGAGGATCTGGACACGGGCCGGGTGCGGGGCTGGGCCTACGACGCCACCCGCCGCGATCTGGAGTGGCTGGGCCTGGACTGGGACGCGGAATACCTGCAATCCGAGCGACTGCCGCTGTACGCCGAGGCCCTGGGCCGCCTGGACACCTACCCCTGCACCTGCACCCGCCGGGAAATTGCCGCCGCCGCCCAGGCCAGTGCCGGAGCGCCGCACGGGGAAGAGGCGGTATATCCGGGACTGTGCCGCGCTGGCCGTGATCCGAATCGGCCCGCATCCCGGCGCTGGCGTGTGCCCGATGAAACGGTCTGTGTGTCCGACGAGCTGACGGGAGCAAACCTCTGCCAGTCGCTGCGCTCAGACGTGGGCGACTTTGTGCTCCAGCGCAACGACGGCGTGTTCGCCTATCACCTCGCCGTGGTGGTGGACGACGCCGAGATGGGCGTGACCGACATCCTGCGCGGCGCAGACCTGTGGATGGCCACGCCGCGTCAGGTGGCTTTGCAGGAAGCGCTTGGTTATCCGACGCCGCGCTACCTGCATGTTCCGTTGATGACCGATTTTCGGGGAGAGCGTCTTGCCAAGCGGGACGGTGCGCCGCCTCTGATGGCCCTGCGGGAAGCTGGAGAATTACCGGGCAAAGTCCTCGCAGAGCTGGCGCGTAGCCTGGGATGGCCTCCCTTCGACGCCGTCCCAGACGCAGTCACGGCGACTGAGCTGATTCCACTCTGGCACCAGTCTGTGCATTTTCATCCAGTGAAATCTTTGTCACAAACTTAGACAGGTTGTCTAAGTTTCCCGCCCACGCCTCGCAGCCGGAATCCTACGCTGAGGCCATGACCCTGACCCTCCCCAGCTATCCGCAGCCGGATGAGCGCGGCCGCTTTGGGCGCTTTGGCGGACGCTACGTGCCCGAGACGCTGATTCCCGCCCTGGACAATCTGGACGCTGCCTACCGCGAGGCCAAGACCGATCCTGCCTTTCTGAACGAACTGGAACGCCTGCTGCGCGAGTTCGTGGGCCGGCCCAGCGGTCTGTACCTGGCCGAGCGCCTGACCCGGCACGCGGGCGGCGCCAAGATCTACCTGAAGCGCGAGGATCAGAACTACACCGGGGCGCACAAGATCAACAACTGTCTGGCGCAGGCGCTGCTGGCCAAACGCATGGGCAAACGCCGTGTGATCGCCGAGACGGGCGCGGGGCAGCACGGCGTCGCCTCGGCCACCGCCGCCGCCCTGCTGGGCCTGGACTGCGTGGTGTACATGGGCGTCGAGGACATGCGCCGCCAGGAACTCAACGTGTTCCGCATGCGCCTGCTGGGCGCCGAAGTCATTCCTGTCACCAGCGGCACCAGCACCCTCAAGGATGCCACCAACGAGGCCATCCGCGATTGGGTGACCAACGTGCGCGACACCTTCTACATCCTGGGCAGCGTGGTGGGGCCGCACCCCTACCCGGCGATGGTGCGCGATTTCCAATCGGTGATCGGCGAGGAAACGAAGTGGCAGCTGGGGGAACTGGAGGGCCGTGAAGTCCCCGACGTCATCATCGCCTGTGTGGGCGGCGGCAGCAACGCCATCGGCATCTTCGCGCCCTACGCCTACCTGCCCGAGGGCCAGCGCCCCCGCCTGATCGGGACGGAAGCGGCCGGGGAGGGCGTGGATACCGGCCGGCACGCCGCCTCCGTCGCGGGCGGCAGAATCGGTGTGCTGCACGGCGCGATGATGTACCTGCTGCACGATCACGAGGGCCAGATCACCCCGCCGCACAGCATCAGCGCGGGGCTGGACTACCCTGGCATCGGCCCCGAACACTGCCTGTACAGCGAGACCGGCGTGGCCGAGTACGTGCCCGTCACCGACGCGCAGGCGCTGGAGGGGCTGCAACTGCTGACCCGACTGGAGGGCATCATTCCCGCCCTGGAAAGCGCGCACGCCATTTACCATGCGGTTCAGCTCGCGCCCAGCATGTCTCCCGATCAAATTATTGTGGTCAACCTGTCCGGGCGCGGCGACAAGGACGTGGCCGAGGTGATGCGCCTGCTGGCCAAGGTGGAGGACGCACCCGGAAACGCCGAGCGTCAGGAGGTGCGGGCATGACCGCTGTTCAGTCCAGGGGCGTGGCCCGCATCCGCGCCGCGTTCGACAACGCCAGGGCCGAGGGCCGCGCCGCCTTCATTCCCTTCATGACCGCCGGATACCCGTCTGCCACAGAGTTTCCCGCGCTGGCCGATGATCTGCTGGCCCGTGCCGACGTGCTGGAAGTGGGGCTGCCCTACAGCGATCCGCTGGGCGACGGCCCCACCATCCAGCGGGCCAGCGAGCAGGCGCTGGCGGACGGCACCAGCACGCGCGGCACCATCGAGCTGGTGCGCGAGCTGCGAACCCGCCACGACACCCCCATCGTGATCATGACCTACGTCAACCCCATCTACGCCGTCGGCCCGCGTGAGTTCATGCGTTTGAGCCAGGAGGCTGGGGTGGACGGGTTGATCCTCCCCGATCTGCCGCCGGATCAGGATCTTGAAATCGCCGATCTGGCCGCCGAGCACGGGCTGGCCGTGACCTTTTTAATCGCGCCCACCAGCACGCCCGAGCGCATCAAGTTGGTGGCCGAGGCCTGCACGGGTTTCCTGTACGCGGTCAGCGTGACCGGCGTGACCGGCGCGCGGGAAGGCACGGCGCTGGGCGAGGTGCCCGCCATGCTGGAACTGGCCCGGCAGCACACCGACGTGCCGATTGCGGTGGGCTTCGGCGTCAAGGACGCCCAGACGGCCCACGAGGTGGCGCTGCTGGCCGACGGCGTGGTGGTGGGCAGCGCCTTTATCAACGCGGTGCACGAGGGCCGGGACGTGCCCGCGCTGGCAAAGAAGCTTGCAGACGGCTGCGTGCGCTGAGGCCTGAGCCGCGCTGCGGACGAGGCGGCGTGTAAGAACGCTGCACGGCTCGGCTTTTTACAGTGGGCGCAGCATGAACCTTCGCCGCCTGCTGCTGCTGTCCCAGGTGCCCTTCTGGGCGCTGCTGGTGGCGGCCTTCGTGTTGCTGTCGTCCACGCTGGATGCCCGCGTTCAGGCCACCGAGCGGGCGGACCAGACCCGTGCCCGGCTGGTGTCGGTGGCCCAGGTGATGCAGCATGTCGTGGACCTGGAAACCGGGCTGCGCGGCTACGTGATCACCGGGGAGCCGCGCTTTCTGGACCCGTACAACGCGGCCCAGGTGGCCCTCCCGCAGGCGCTGGCCGCGCTGGAACTGGGCAGCAGCGATCAGGACGGGAGCCTGGGCCGCATCCGGGCGCTGATCGGCCGCTGGCAGAATGAGGTGGCCGCGCCCGAACTGCTGGCCCGGCAGAGCAGCGCCGCCGCCGCCGCCGCCCTGGTCAAGACCGGCCGTGGCAAGGCCATTCTCGATGAGATCCGCACCCAGGTGGAGCGGTACAGCGCTGGACAGGCCGCCTCGCTAGCTGAGCTGGAAGCGGTGGCCTCGGCCCAGTTGCGCCGCCTGCGCCTGACCCTGCTCGGGGTGGGCGGCGTGGCGCTGCTGGCCAGTCTGCTGGCCACGCTGTTCAGCGCGCACAAACTGTCCAGCAGTTTCGGGCGTTTCACCGCTGCCGTCCGCCGCGTGTCGGAGGGCGAAGACGGCGTTCAGGTCGAGGACCGCGGCTCGGTGGAGATGCATGTGCTGGCGCGTGCCTTTAACCACATGAGCGGCGCATTGACCCTGGCGCAGCAGGAGGCGGCGATGCGCGCCGATGAACTGACGGCCCGCAACGACTGGATGGCCCAGTTGGGGGACTTCGGCGACTGGATGCAGGCGGCCCGCAGCTTGGACGAGGGCGCGCGGATTCTGGAGTGCGCCCTGCCGGAACTGCTGCCCGGCACGCGCGGCACGCTGCTGCAGCACAACGCCTCGCGCAACCTGTTGCTGCCGCTGGCGACCTGGGGCGGGGAAACGGGTGTGGCGACGCCCCCGGACGGCTGCTGGGCGCTGCGCCGGGGCGAGATCGTGTCGCCGGGGGCGGACCGCCTGGCCCCGGCGTGCCTGGGCGGGCCGGGCGGCACGTATACCTGTGTGCCGCTGTTCTCGCACGGCGAGACCCTGGGCATCATGCGCCTGCGCCCGGCGGTGGAGGGCCAGGAACTGCCTGAAGCCCTGCGCGCCCTGCTGCCCGGCATCGTGCGGCAGGTGTCGCTGGCGCTGGCGGGGCTGCGCCTGCAAGACCGGCTGCTGCAGCAGTCCATCCGCGATCCGCTGACCGGGCTGTTCAACCGCCGCCGCCTGGAAGACGAACTGGCCGCGCAGACCGCCCACGCCGCCGCCAGCGGTCAGCCGCTGTCACTGATCGCGCTGGACGTGGACCACTTCAAGCGCCTGAACGACACCTTCGGCCACGACGCCGGGGACGCCGCCCTGGTGCGCCTCAGCGCCGCCCTGCGCGACATGGCCCCGCCCGGCAGCACGCCGGCCCGCCCCGGCGGCGAGGAGTTCTCGCTGCTGCTGCCCGGTTACGATCTGGTTGCCGCCACCGCCCTGGCCGAACGCCTGCGCGCCGAGATCGCCGGCTGGGCGCTGACGCACGCGGGCATTGCGCTGGGGCAGATCACCGTGTCGCTGGGCGTGGCAGGCTACGCCCCCCCGCTCTCTACGCCCGACGCTCTGGTGCGCGCCGCCGACGAGGCCCTGTACAGCGCCAAGCGCCAGGGCCGCAACCGGGTGGTGGAGGCCGCGCCGCTGCACCCCGAAGCGTGGCTGACCCTGACGCCGGGATGAACCGGGGCGGCTGCCTGTACTACGCTGAAACGGATGCCATCCTCTGCCCGCGTCCTGCTGATTCCGCCCGATACCCGTCCGCAGACGCTGGACCTGCCGGTGCAACTGGCCGCCATGACCGGGGCGGAGGTGCGGGTGCCGCCGGCTGATATGTTGCCCGACTTCTCCACGCCTGGAACGCTGGACTGGATGGAGAACTGGGTGCTGCGGGAGGCAGAGGACGCGGACGTCCTGATCGTCTGTCTGGAAACCCTGTGCCTGGGGGGGATGATTCCGGCCCGCCGCGTGTCGGACCCGCTGGAGACAGCGCTGGAGCGGCTGGCGGTGCTGGCCGAGGTCAAGCGCCGGGAGCCGGACCTCCAGATCTACGCCTTCGGCGTCATCGTGCGGGTGGCCCACGACAACGATCCGCACGAGGAAAAACCGTACTACGGCCAGTGGGGGCGTGAACTGCGGGCCTACAGCGCGGCCTTTGACCGCCACGCCCGGCACGGTGACGCCGAGGCCGGGGCGCTGGACGCGGCCCGCGCCGCCCTGCCGCCCGAGGTTCTGGCCGACTGGCTGGGCACCCGCGAACGCAACCGCGCGCTGCATCTGGCCGCGCTGGACCTGCTCGCGTCGGGCGTGCTGACCCACCTGTGCCTGACGCTGGACGACACCACGCCGTATGGCCTGGCCGCCTTTGACCGCCGGCTGCTGGAGGCGCGGGCCGATCAACTGGGAGTCTGGGAGAGGCTGGACGTCTACCCCGGTGCGGACGAGGTGCCCTGCACGCTGCTGGCGCGGGCGCTGGCCCCACAGACGGCGCGGGTCTGGGTGCGCTACAGCGGTATGGGCGGCGCGGGGGCCGAGCTGATCTATGAGGACCGCCTGGCCGGGGAACTGGTGCGGGCGCAGCTGCGGGCCGCCGGCTGCGTGCTGGCCGACACGCCTGCCGAGGCCGGCTTCGTGCTGGCGGTCAACACCCCCGGCACCCGGCAGGCCAACCGGCAGCCGGACTTTGCCACGGTGGACACGCCGCACCGTCACCTTCCCGCCTTTGTGGACGCGCTGCACGCCGATCTGGAGGCCGGGCGCCCCGTCTCGCTGGCCGACATCGCGTACCCCAACGGGACCGAGCGGCGGCTGTGGACCCTGATGCAACCTCTGCCGCTGGGTCGGCTGGCCGGCTTCAGCGCGTGGAACACGGCGGGCAACACGCTGGGCACGGCCATCGCCTTCGGCAAACTCGCGCCGCTGGTGACGGACCGGGCGGCCCACGCGGAGGCGCTGTTCGCCCGCATGGTGGACGACGCGCTGTACCAGTCGTTCGTGCGTGCGGAGGTGCGGGAACGGCTGACCGATCCCAGCCCCTACGATCTGGGCGATCAGCGGGCAGCGGCCGAGGCCTATCTGCGGGAACTGATGACGCCGCGCATCGAGGCCCTGTGGGAGCGGCATTTCGCGATGGAGGGCCTGGGCCTGACCTTGGGCGAGGCGCATCTGGCGTGGCCCAGGCTGTTCACGGGGGTGTTTCCACTGAGGGTGCAGTCGTCCATGACCACTGGACAGACGGATCATCCCGCCTCACCCTGAGTCATTTGTATGATGCGTGGCAGACCCGCGTGTGTAACGTTGGGGGCATGACTGACCGCCTGGCCCTGCCCGCTGCCGCCGCCCTGGCCTTCCTGACCCTGGCGCTGTGGCTGTACCTGCTGCTTTTTCAGGCCGCGGGCGTGCAGGTGGCCAACCGCAGCGGCGCGGTACTCGGCGGCCTGACGGTCTGCCAGAGCGGCGGCGACTGCCTGCACCGCGAGCACCTGTGGCCCCACCAGACCTGGCGCGTGCCGCTGGACCGCGAGGCTGGAGAGCCGGTCCGGTTGACCGTGCAGGAGGCGGGCGGTGGGCGGCCTGCGGCGGCGCACACGCCCAGAATTGCCGGAACCCGCCCGTCTTTCGTGGTGGGTCAGGGCGGACGCATTGAAGTGCAGTGAGGGTCCGCTGCACCCGTGCGGCACAATACTTCCGTGACCGAGTCCCGCCCCCGCTCCCCGCTGTTCTCTCTAGGGGCGCGTAGCGGTAAACGTCCCCCGGCCACCCCGGCGCGGCTGGCGGTGGGGGCCGCGCTGTTCGGCCTGTGCGCGCTGGGCGCGTGGCTGACCATTCCCCGCCCGGACGTGCGCGTGATGAACGCCAGCGGTCAGAGCGTAACGGTCACGGTTCGGGGAGGTGGGGCAGAGGCCACGCAGACACTGGGCGTGGACCGCGTCTGGGCCGTCAATCAGGCCTTCGCGCCGGGCCCGCTGGACTTTCAGGTCAGGCTGCCGGATCGCCCGGAGGTCCGCACCGCCTTGGCCGCGCCTCCCTTCCCGCTGCGCGTGGCGGTGGACCCGGATGGCCACGTCGCCCCCCGGTGATGACCTGGCGTTTGACAGGTTGGCGGGGCGGAATCCCTCTGCCGCGCAGTCCATTTCGGCTGCAGTGGAGCGCCTGACAGCGCCGCTTTGCCAGCGCTGGGCGGCGTGTTAGCCTCAGCCTCAAGCACAAGGAGGCACACATGATGGATACACTTGCGGGCGGGTTTCTGCCCTTCGAGCATGAACCGTACTTCAACTTCGCCCAGCCGGACGTGGCTGAGCGGCAGCGCGCGGCCTTCCAGCAGGTCCGCGAGAAATACGTCGGCCAGCGCTTCCCCCTGTACCTCGGCGGCGAACGGCTGGAGGGCGAGGACACCTTTGCCGTTCACAACCCTGCCGACACGCGCGAGACCGTGTGGCACTTTCCAAAAGCCACGCCGCAGCAGCTTGAACAGGCCATCGACGCCGCGAAGCTCGCCTTCGAGACGTGGCGTTTCAGCGATCCGTTGCAGCGGGCCACCATCTTCAAGCGGGCGGGCGAACTGCTGCGGGCGCGGCGCATGGAATTCAACGCCGTCATGACCCTCGAAAACGGCAAGAACTGGGCCGAGGCCGACGGCGAGGTGGCCGAATCGGTGGACCACTTCGAGGTCTTTGCCCGTGAAACCCTGCGCTGGGCGGCGGGCAAGTCGGTCTATCCGATGCCCGACGAGCACGTCACCACCGTCTACGAGCCTATCGGCGTGGTGGCTTGTATCAGCCCCTGGAACTTTCCCAGTGCGATTCCTCTGGGCATGGCGTTAGGCGCGATTGCCGCAGGCAACACCGTGCTCTGGAAGCCCGCCAGCGAGACGCCGCTGAGCAGCCTGCTGATGGTGGAACTGCTGTATGAGGCGGGGCTGCCCCGGAATGTCATTCAGTTCATCACCGGCACCGACGACGTGCTGGGTGATCCGCTGGTGGACCACAAGGACATCCGCATGGTGGCCTTCACCGGCAGCCGCGAGATCGGGTGCCGCATCTTCGAGCGTGCCGCCAAGGTGCAGCCCGGCCAGAAGTGGCTCAAGCGCGTCATGGCCGAGATGGGCGGCAAGGACCCCACGGTGGTCTGTGCCGATGCCGATCTGGACGCCGCCGCCCTGGGCATCGTGCAGAGTACGTTCGGCTACGCGGGCCAGAAATGCAGCGCATGCAGCCGCGTGATCGCCGAGGACAGCATCTACGACGAACTGCTGGACAAGGTCCGGGCACTGGCCGCCGAGGTGAAAGTGGGCCTGCCCGAGGACAACGCGCCGCTTGGACCGGTGATCAGTGCCGGCAGCGCCGAACGCATCATGAAGTATGTGGAGAACGGCAAAAAGACGGCCCGGCTGGTGCTGGGCGGCGAGCGGGCCGAGCTGGGCGAGTGCGAGGGCGGGTACGTTCAACCGACAATCTTCGCCGACGTGGAAAGCACCGATCCCCTGTTTCAGGAAGAAATCTTCGGCCCGGTCCTGGCTTTTTCCAGGGCGCGCGACTGGCGGCATGCCATCGACCTGGCGAACGACAGCGACTACGGCCTGACCGCCGCCTTCTACAGCCGCGATCCGCACAAGCTGGCCGAGGCCCGCAAGCTGATGCAGGTGGGCAACCTGTACCTGAACCGCAAATGCACCGGGGCGCTCTCTGGTACCCATGCCTTCGGCGGCTATGGCATGAGCGGCACCAACGCCAAGGTAGGCGGCCCCGATTACCTGTTCTGGTTCCTGCAGACCAAGGCCATCGCACAGCGGTACTAGATCTCGGGAAACCCCTGGGGGCAGGCGTCGTCAACGGCGTCTGCCTCTTACGCTGGATGCGTGAGGGGCATTGGCCCGGCGCGGCGCACACGAAAAGCGGACGCCCGAAAGCGCCCGCAAGAGAAAGAAAAGTTGAAGTCCTGATCAAGAGATCAGGGGTTTACCAGCGGCTGCCGCCACCCCGGTTGCCGCCCATACCGCCGTTGCCGCCCATAGGAGCAGGCGCGGCGTTGGTCACGACCACGTTCTTGGCCTGAGGGCCTTTGTTGCCCTGACCGGCTTCGACTTCGAATTCCACTTCGTCGCCTTCGTTGAGCTTGCGGAAACCGCCGCTCTGGATGGCGCTGTAGTGCACGAACACGTCGGGGTTGCCCGGATGCTCGATGAAACCGTAGCCTTTCTCAACGTTAAACCACTTTACTCGTCCTTGAGCCATAACTCTCCTTGCATCTCCAAGTCCGCCGCCCGGTTGGCCGCCCTCTGGGCCGCAACCGCACAATGGCGCGGGGCTTGAGACAGGTGCATTATCGCACGTTCTGGTCCTCAGATGTCGAATTGTGAAGACTGGGCGCTGACCCTGCCGGGTTGATGCGCCGCCCAGCCGCTGTCTGAGCATAGTTCTGGACCGGGTTCAAAGACAGGGTGGCCGGGCGGCCCGTCCCTTGACACTGGCTTTCCCAGCCAGTCCTGGACCGCGTGCTAGCCTGATTGCAATTCGCCCGGTGCGGTGCCGACGCAGCCTGCCGTTCCCACACTTTCCGGGCGCTGGAGGAAGACTGTGCCGCTCTATGCTCTTGACCAGCTTGTTCCCCAGGTGGATGCCACCGCATTTGTGGCCCCCAGCGCTGACCTGATCGGGCAGGTATTCGTGGCGCGGCAGGCCAGCGTGTGGTTCGGCGCGGTGTTGCGCGGCGATATCGAGGCCATCACGGTGGGACCGGGCAGCAATGTGCAGGACGGCGCGGTGCTGCACACGGACGCCGGGCATCCCTGCGTGCTGGCAGAGGGCGTCACGGTGGGCCACCGGGCCCTCGTCCACGGCGCGGTGTGCGGGGCGGGCAGCCTGGTGGGCATGGGCGCGGTGATGCTCAGCGGCTCCAGCCTGGGCGCGGGGGCCATGCTGGGCGCGGGCGCGCTGCTGCCCGAGGGCGTCCACGTGCCAGACGGTATGCTGGCGCTGGGCGTTCCGGCCCGCGTGGTGCGGCCCGCCCCCACGGGGGAACACGCCGCCCGCTACGTCCAGAACGCGGCCCGGTACAATGGGCACCTCCAGGTGATTGAGCCCAGCCCCGTCCAGGCCATGACCGTCAACGTCGAAGAAAATCCGGCCTTCGACGATTGAAATGATCAAACTGGCAAGGCCTGCCCTTGTACCCGCCCCATACACGAGCCAACGCATCCAAGCGTCCCGAAGCCCTGAAGGAACTGGTGGAACATCCGTGACCGACGACTCCAATTCTCCCCTGAACCCACAGCAGCCTGAGCCGCACAGTCCTGATCCGGTTCACCCGGAGCCCGCTCCCGCGGCCCGGCCAGCGCCCTCCAGAGGCACCCCGGCTGGGAAAAGCCCGTCTTCCCGCGCTGCCCAGGAGGCTGACCTGCCCGTTCCCGGCCAGTCGCCGCTCAGGGACGCTCCGACACCCCCAAGTGCCGAAGCTGGTTCAGAGGCCGCCCCAGGAGCTTCGGCCCCGGCAGGCCCCACGATCCGGGTGACCCCTTCCGCGCAGGCCATGACGCCCCAGTCGGCCTCTGAGAAGGCGGCCCCCGCCGCGTCCGGGGCGCCGGCTCCGGCCTCTTCGGCCTCTCCCTCCGAGGAACTGGCCGAGCTGATCCCGGAACTGACGCCCATGTTCCCCGGTGCGTCCCCGTTCCTGGCGCGTTTCCTGCCGCACTCGCCGCCCACCTACGCCGGGCTGAACGAGAGTTTTTGTGACCTGCACGCGTTTCTCAAATACCTGCACGAGCATTCGTGGTACGGCTACCTGTACGCGGTGCTGGGCGACCAGACCGCCTACGTGCTGCTGTTCGAGGGCCGCACCGTGACCGCTGCCGCCGCGAGCGCCACCGGCGAGCAGGCCCTGGGCGAGCTGCTCAACCTGTACGAGCAGGGCGCGTCCCTGAGCGCGCACCCCCTTTCGCCGGCCTACGCCCACGTCCTGAGCGGCATCGGCTCGCGGGCCTGGAAGTTCAACCTGACCGAGGATTTCACCGGCCTGCACGCCCGGCCCACGGGGGCGATCTTCTACGTGCGCGGCGAGATCGTCGCGACGCTGCCCGCCACCCTGCCCTACGAGGGCGCGTTCCCGGCCCCGCTGCGCCCGCAGACGCTGATCCTGCCGCGCAGCTTGGCGGGCTGGGCGCACCACCATTACAACCTGACCCTGCGGGGCCGCGACGGCATGAACGCCATCACCGACGTGTATCAGGTGTTCAGGAGCGAGTACGGTGCGCCGGGCATCGCCTTCCTGCGGGCGCTGGGCGAGAAGCTGACCCCTGCCGAGTACGCCATGCGCTCGGACGCCGCGCTGCACGATCTGGAGCCGATGGTTCACAGCTTCCTGAAGACCGGGTACATCCGCGAGGTCTAGCCGGGAAAAGGCAGACAAGAAGGGCGAGAACGTGGTTTCTCGCCCTTCTTGTCTGCTTGGTCAGTGGGGGACTGGCTGGCCGCTCTGGGCGGTCTTCGGGGGCAGGGGAGCCTCCTCGCCCACATAGGCTTCGCTCAGGTGCCACAGCCGCAGGGCCGCGCCGTCGTCGAGTGCCTGAGGGGCCGGCAGCGCCTCGCGCGACTCCACGAAGTAGCGCCCCGACACCAGAATGGGGTCCGCCGCCAGATGGATGCTGGTCTGCGCGCCCTGCTCAGGGGTGATGCCCAGGCGACTGAACTGCCCGAAAAGCGCGCTGTCCTGCCCGAAGCCGGTGGACACGAAGCCGGGGTGCAGCGTGTTGGCCTGGAGCCAGGATTCGCGCCGCGCCAGCTCCCGCGTGAACAGGATGTTGGCCAGTTTGCTCTGGCCGTAGGCCGCCCAGCCGCCGAAGCCGCGCCGGAACTCGGGATCGTCGAAGCGGATGCGGCCCATGACATGCGCGCCCGAGGACACCGTGACCACTCGTGGGGCGTTGCCCGCCCGCAGCAGCGGCAGCAGTTCGCGCGTCAGCAGAAAGGGGGCCAGGTGGTTGAGCGCCCAGGTCAGTTCCACACCCTCGCGGCTTTCCTGGCGCGTGGTGTAGAAGGCCCCGGCGTTGTTGACCAGCACGTCCAGACTGCCCACCCGGTCCCGGAATTCGGCCGCCACCTGCCGCACCTGCCCCATCTCCGCGAGGTCCGCGAGCAGCGTTCCGGCGGCCCCGATCTCAGCGGCCACCCGCGCGGTCTTTTCGGGGTTGCGGCCCAGCACCGTGACCGCCGCGCCGCGCCGCGCCAGCTCCCGCGCGGTCTCCAGCCCGATGCCGCCCGTCGCGCCCGTGACCAGAACGGAGCGGCCCCTCATGCTCTGCGTGTTGTCTGAAGGTGTCATCGGCCCAGCATACGGGCCGGGGGTGGGGGAGACCGCGTGCGTGGCTGCTGGGCCAGGGTCGGGGTTCGGGGCCGCAGAAAGAAAGGACCCGATCCTTGTGTGATCCGGTCCTTCCGCGCTGTGGACTTCACTCGGCCCACCTTTAAGTTGTGCGCTGTGACACCACAATAGGCCGACAGGTGTCACAGCGTTGTCACCATTGGATGAGAAACTGGCGACTTCCCCTTGTCCGGAGCCACACAGGGCGGGACTGGGGGAGAACAGGGCCACGTCGCCCGGTCCCTGGGGCGGGGTGGCCTCAGATCACCTCGCGGTAGGCCACGCTCTCGCTGCGGTTCTGCAATTCGCTCCGCAAATACTGGAGGCGTGGATGCTCCAGCCGGGGATCGTGCGCCAGGATGTGCTTGGCCAGTTCGCGGGCCTGCTCGATCACCTCCGCGTCGTTGGCGAGATCGGCCAGCCGCAGGTCGGGAATGCCGCTCTGGCGGGTGCCGCGCAGTTCGCCGGGGCCGCGCAGCTTCAGGTCGGCCTCGGCGATCACGAAACCGTCAGTAGAACCCTCGATGATTTTCAGGCGTTTGCGGGTCTTCTGGCTGTGTTCCCCGGCGATCAGCACGCAGTAGCTCTGCTGGCTCCCGCGTCCCACCCGCCCGCGCAACTGGTGCAGCTGCGCCAGCCCGAAGCGCTCGGCGTTCTCGATCACCATGACGGTGGCGTTGGGCACGTCCACCCCCACCTCGATCACGGTCGTCGAGACGAGAATGTCGAACTCGTGGGCGCGGAAGCGTTCCATCACGTGGTCTTTCTCGGCGGCGCTCATCTTGCCGTGCAACAGGTCAATCCGCGCCTCGGGGAGAATGGTCTTCAGATCCTCGGCCAGCTGGGTGGCGGCCAGCAGTTCCAGCGTCTCGCTCTCCTCGATCAGCGCGGTGACCACGAAGGCCTGCTGGCCCTCGCGAATCTGCCGCATCACGAAGCCGTACGCCTGGACACGGTGGGTGTCCTGGAGCAGCTTGGTTTCAATCGGGGTGCGGCCCGGCGGCAGCTCGTCGATGATGCTCAGTTCCAAGTCACCGTAAGCGGTCAGGGCGAGGCTGCGCGGAATCGGGGTGGCGGACATCACCAGCACGTCCGGGCGGCTGGCGAGCAGTCGGCGCCGCTGCTGCACGCCGAAGCGATGTTCCTCGTCCACCACCGCCAGCCCCAGGTTGTCGAAGCGCACGTTCTCCTGAATCAGCGCCTGGGTGCCCACCACCACGTCCACCTCCCCCTCGGCGATGCGGGTCTGCATCTCCAGCTTGTCCTTGGGGGTCATCGCGCCGATCAGCAGGCCCACCCGCACGTCGAGTTGTCCCAGGTAGCCGCGCAGGTTGGCGTAGTGCTGCCGCGCCAGAATCTCGGTGGGGGCCATCAGCGCGCCCTGATAGCCGTCGCGCACCGCCAGATACAGCGCGCAGGCCGCCACCGCGGTCTTGCCCGATCCCACGTCACCCTGGATCAGCCGGGCCATCTGCTGATCGCCGCGCATGTCGTCGGTGATTTCCAGCAACACGCGGCGCTGGGCGTTGGTAAAGCGGAAAGGGAGTGCGGCCTCGAAGCGGTTGATGTCGTCGCCGGTGGCCTGGAAGCGTTTGCCCTGCAACACCGAGTCCTCGCCCTGCAGCAGCATCCGCAACTCTAAGAACAGGTACTCGTCGAAGCGCAGGCGGGAGGTGGCCCGCGTCAGGTGGGTCTCGTCGCTGGGGAAATGCAGGCCCCACAGGGCGTCGGCCAGATCGGTGACGCCATACTTCCTGCGCCAGTGAACCGGCAGGTAATCGTCGAGCGGCGCGGCCCCCAGCGCCCGGAAGGCGGCGCGGCGCAGGAACTCCTGCGAGATGCCTTCCTTGGCGTCGTACACGCCCACGATGCGCCCGGTGCTGAGGCTGTCCTGGGCGTTGTCCAGCGTCTCCAGATGCTCCACGCCCAGCTGCACGCTGCGGCCAAACTTCTTGACCCGCCCGGTCAGCACCAGCGCGGCGCCTTCGCGCAGTTGTTTTTCCACCCACGGCTGGTTGAACCACGTCGCCTTGACCCGTCCGCCCGACGGCGTTTCCAGCGTCACGTCGATGACCAGCATGCCGGGGCGTGGGCTGCGGCGCGACTTGGCGACGACGCGGCCCTCCACCGTCACCTTCTGGCCCTCCTCCACGTCCGACAGATCGGGCAGCGCGCGGCGGTCTTCATGGCGGTGAGGGTAGGCGTGCAGCACGTCGCGGACGGTGTGCAGGCCCAGCGTCTGCAACTTGCGCGCGCCGCCGGGGCCGGTGTCCAGCCGGGCCAGCGGGGCGTCGATGGGCAGGCGTTCGCCGGGGGCCGCCGTGGGCACGGCCTGCTTGGCGGCGGGACGTGGGGCGCGGACAGGTTTGGCTTTCTCTTTCTCGCCGTCTGAGAGGGCCGCCAACGCTGTCTTCAATGCTTCCTCTCGCTCCGTGACCCCCAGGTCGCCGTAGCCCCTCAGCGTCTCCCGGATTTTGGGAAAAGGGTTGCCCAGCGGCGAGGCCAGCAGCTTGTCCACGCCGCCCGCCACCACCCGGTTCTGGCACCCGCCCGCCAGTTCGGCCGCCAGGGGCCGCCTCAGCCGTTCACGCAGTTCTGCCACCGTTGCCACGCCCTCTCACCTCCCCCATGCCGAGCATTCGGGCCGCAGGCTAGCAGAGGTGCGGGCGGGCGTCCGTGAGGCGCTTCGCGGTCAGCCGCCTTCTGGCAGCCGCGCCAGCGCGTGGCGGGCGCGGGCCACCTTGAACTCCTTCTGGGCATCGAATTCGTAGGGTTCGTTCATCAGGAACCAGTACAGGTCATGCAGGGTGGTCAGGGCCAGATAGGCGCGGTAGCGGGTCAGGGTGGCGGGGGCGCGGTCCGGCAAGAAGCCCAGGGCGGCGTCCAGACTCTGGCCGGCGCTGAGCAGGTCCAGGGTGCCGGTCTTGAGCAGCGCCAGGTCCCGCAGCGGATCGTCCCAGTCGGCGCGCGTCCAGTCGATCAGCAGCACCTGTTCCTGGTCCGCGCTGTCCTGATTCGCACTGTCCGGACTCGCCTGGTCCGCGCCGGGCCGGTGGGCGATCAGGATGTTGTCGTGCCACATGTCCAGGTGGCAGAACGCGGCCGGCTGGTCCAGCAGGCCCCGCTCCAGCGGCAGGTCCACCGCCTCGAACAGGTCCGGGAGTGGGTACGCGGCCAGGGCACTGCGAAAACGCATCAGCCGCTCGCGGAGCCGCTCCAGGTTGACGCGGCCTCGCTGCTGGGCATGCAGGTCGGTCACGATCTGGCGCAGGCCGGGCAGGGCGCGCGGCACGTCGCTCGCGCGCAGGGGATGACCCGCGAAGCGGCGCATCACCAGCGCCTCGACCCCGTCGGCCTCGGTGACGCCCAGCAGCCACCCGCCCATGCCCGCCTGAATCATGTTCTGCGCCTCGGTGCGGTGCTGCTGGAGGTGGTTGCGGTACACCTTGACCACGGCCGCGCCGTCCGCAGTGGTGTACACGCGGCTCTGCATGCCCGAATCCATCGGGGTCAGCGGGCCGTAACGGGCCTCCAGCTCCGGGAAGCGTTGTGGACGTGCAGTACCAGCAGAGGTGGGGCGCAGGGTCACGGCCACCTCATCGCGGCGGCCCGCCACTGGGCGCGCACCGCTTGAACTGACCAGGGTTGAGCGGACCGCTCATTTTGCAGATGGCTCGGTGCTGACCTTTTCCATCAGGCCCACCAGACGGGGGTCCAGTCCCTTGCCTGCCTGCCCGCGCAGCCGCTCGAAATCGCCCAGCCGCACGTAGGCGTTGGCGACGGCCAGGATGCGGGCGTACAGCGGGATGTCCTCTCCAGCCAGTTTGTCGGGTTCGCCCTGACCGTCCCAGCGCTCGTGGTGGTGGCGGATGGCCTTCTGCGCCTGGACCATATGCGGCACGCCGTGCAGAAAGTTCGCGCCGACCTGGGCGTGGCCCTTCTCGCCGTGGATCTTGCCCAGATCGTGCAGGGTGGCCGCGAACCACAGCTCTTCGAGTTCCCGCTCCGCCAGCCCCACCGCGCGTCCCAGCTTCACGCTGGCCTCGGCGACGGCCTGTCCGTGGCCCAGCGCATCGAATTCCTGACTCTCCAGGGCTTCCACCACGCCGCTGCTGACCTGCCGCGCGGTCAGGCGCCAGTTCTCGCGGCTTTCCAGCAGGCCCAGCAGCGGCGCCACCGCCGTGGCCCAACGGGTCACCAGTTCCTGCGCGGCCAGCCCGATGTCCTCGGAGGTGTTGCGGTCCAGCACCAGCGCGCCCATGTTCCGGCCCCGGTCATTGACCGGCACCACCAGCGACAGCGCCACGTCCCGCATGCCACAGGTGTCGAGCACGCCGTGCAGTTCGGGCGGGTTGGCCTCGTACAGCTCGCGCGAGCCGTCGCTCAGAACCCGCGTGCGCAGCGCTGCCCAGGGGCCGGACAACGGCGTGCCGACCAGCGCCTTGGGGTAGCCGAACACCGCCGTCACCCGGTCCTGGCCCTGCGCCCGGTGCGTCACGGCGTAACCGCGCAGGTTGCCGCCCAGCAGAAAGCTGGCGTGGCTCAGCGCGCCTTCCAGCACGCCTTCGTGGGTGGGACGCGCCAGCAGTTCGTTCAGGACGCGCACGGCCTCCATATCGCCCGCAGGCGCGCTGGCAGAGGGAACGCGCGCCTCGGCGGACGCGAGCGGGGGCGGCTGGGGGGGGCGGGGGCGTCGGAACACGTTGGGGGCAGTATAGCCGTGTGGATGGCGGCAGGGGGTGGGGTGGCCGGTGGCCTGGACCCCAGGCTCGCCCGCTGACCACCTGATCCCGCCAACTGGCCTTGCAGGTCTGCTGCCCGCCGCTCTTTTCCGGCCCTCTGCCATTCGGCCTAGCCGGTCCTGCGACTTTCGGCGGATGCACGGTTCCCGGCAGCGGCGCACACTGGGGTCACTTTCGGGCGGGGCCTTCCAGAAGCGGGAGCATCGACAACCCGCCTGCAAAGTTGCTGGCCCTCCTGTCCGAGTGAAGACGAGAGGGCTGTTTTGTGGGTGGCCCGGACGCACGCCCCTACATCGGCCCGCCAACGGGCGCGAACCCGTGCGCGCAAACCATTTGCCCGCGCGTCAGCCCGTATGCTGGCCCTGAATGACGTTTACCCCCCGGCCCAGACCCGAAGCCTTCAATCCGGCCCGCGAACTCGCGGTGCGGGTGCTGCTGCGTGTGCTGGCGGGCGAGAGCTTTGCCGCCCCGGCGCTGGACGCGGCCCTGCAGAAAGCCCACCTGCCGGGCCGCGACGCGGGACTGGCCACGCACATCGTGTACGGCACGCTGCGTCATTTTCCCAGCCTGGACACGGCCCTGAGCCCCATGCTGACCGGCGACACCCACCCCAAGGTGCGCACGCTGCTGCTGGCCGGGGCCTTCGAGAAGCTGTACCTGGACACCCCGCCGCACGCGGTGGTCAGCGAGTACGTCAATCTGGCGCGCGGCGCACGGCTGGCCCCGCCGGGACTGGTCAACGCGGTGCTGCGCCGCATTGAGGCGCCTGCACCGTCGCAGGTGACGCGCACCGAACTGCCCGGCTGGCTGGCCGAGACGTACCGCGCTGCGTATGGCGCACAGGCGGAGGCCGTGTTCGCCGACCTGCTGACCCCGCAGCCGCTGTGGCTGAGCGTGTCCGAGGCCGGGTTCCGGTCCCTGGAGGCCGAGGGCAGCCGGCTCAACCCCGGCCCGCAGGGCACGGACCGGGTAGAACTGTCGCGCCCCCTGCGCGAGACCGAGGCGTTTACGCGCGGCTGGGCGCAGCCGATCAACCCTGCGAGTCTGGCCTGCGTGGACGCGCTGGGCGAGGTGCAGGGTGAGCGCGTGCTGGACCTGGCCGGCGGCGCGGGCATCAAGGCCGCCATGCTGGCCGCGCGGGGGGCACAGGTGACCAGCGTGGACCTGCTGCCGCACAAGCACGAGCAGGCCCGCGCCAACCTGGGCCGCCTGGGCCTCCAGGCCGAGTTCCTGACCCACGATCTGACCCAACCCGTCAATTTGCCGCCCGCTGCCCACGTCCTGCTGGACGCGCCCTGCACCGGCAGCGGCACCCTGCGCAGCCACCCTGAGATCAAGTTGCGGCTGACACCGCACGCGGTGGCGGCGGCGGCGGCCCTGCAGGCGCAGATGCTGCCCCACGCCGCCGCGCTGGTGGCCCCCGGCGGCACGCTGGTCTACTCGGTGTGCTCGGTCACGCCGCAGGAGGGGCCGGAAGTGATCGCCGGGTTCCTGGCCGGACATCCCGAATTCGAGGCCGAGGCCGTGCCGGAGGTGGAGGTGCCGCACGTGCCCGCCGGAGACGGCCTGCTGACCGTGCCGGAGGGCGGCATTGACGGCTTCTTCATCGCCCGCCTGCGCCGACGCGCCGATTCTTCCATCGGCTAAGCTGGCTCCATGTTTCCCGCACGCCGGCTGCTGCCCGTCCTGCTGACCCTGAGCGCCGCCGCCCAGGCCCAGACCGCGCCGAACTGCGCTCTGGCCAACGCCGTAGACGACGGGGCGTATGCCACCCTGACCATCGGGCAGTGGAGCGAGGCCGATCAGGACAACGCCTCGGTCAACTGGGCCGAGTGCCGTGCGGCCCGGCTCAGAAAAGAGCTGGCGGCCTTTCCCAAACTCAGGGCGCGGATCGACGGCCTGCGGCAGCAGTACCGCGAGATGAGGGCGCTGGAGGGTCAGCTGGCAGGCATCCGCGCGGGCGGCGGCACGCTGTACAGCCACGCCGTGCCGCGCATGTATCCCCGCCTCGAAGACCAGTTGCAGAGTCTCTCGGCCCTGGCCCGCAGCTCACTGGGCGCGCAGACCGGACAACTGTACGGCCAGAAGATCGCGCAGGCCACCACCGAACACATCGCTTATATCGCCACGCTGCGGGCTTACCAACCCGCGCCCGACGAGCAGTACAGCCTGTACAAACCGCAGGAATGGAAGGCGCTGGTGGACCGCTACGAGGCGCTGGGCCGCGCCATTATGCAGACCCTGGGCAGCCGGGGTGACGCGGCCACGGCGCTGGGCTACAGCATCCTGAACAACACGACATTTGACGCGGGCGCGCTGTACTGAGTGGCAAGTGAAGGGGCCTGTCAGACTGAATATCTGACAGGCCCCTTCACTTCCAGGTCTTATTCCAGGCCCAGCGCGGCGTCCAGCGCCACCTCGATCATCTGATCGAAGGTCTGCTGGCGCTCCTCGGAGGTGGTGACCTCGTGGGTGACCAGATGGTCGCTGATGGTCAGGATGGTCAGTGCCTTCACGCCGTGCTTGGCGGCCAGGGTGTACAGCCCGGCGGCCTCCATCTCCACGGCCAGGATGCCGTAGTCGGCCCAGATCTTGTACTGGTCAAAATCGTCGTGGTAGAAGGTGTCGCTGCTCATGATGTTGCCGACGTGGGTGGTGAAGCCGCGCTCCTGGGCGATCTGGTAGGCGCGCAGCAGCAGCCCGAAGTCCGCGATGGGCGCAAAAGTCTTCTCGCCGAAACGGATGCGGTTGATGTTGCTGTCGGTGCTGGCGGCCTGGGCCAGCACGATGTCGCGGACATGCACGTTTTCCTGGTAGCTGCCTGCGGTGCCGACGCGCACCAGATTCTTGCAGCCGTAGTCGGTGATCAGTTCGCTGACATAGATCATCGAGCTGGCAATGCCCATGCCGGTGCCCTGCACGCTGACGCGCTGGCCCTTGTAAGTGCCGGTAAAGCCCAGCATGCCGCGCACGTTGTTGTGCTGGACGGGGTTTTCGAAGAAGGTCTGGGCGATGTGCTGGGCGCGCAGCGGGTCGCCGGGCAGCAGGACAGTTTCGGCAATCTGGCCGGGTTCGGCGTTCAGGTGAATGCTCATGGGGACACAGGTTAGCAGGGCCGGGCGATCAGGAGGAGGGCGCGGATGCCAGGGTGGCCCGCACGGCGGCCAGGAACCCCTCCGGCTTCAGCGTGCTGCCCTGCGCCAGATCGGGCCGTCCGCCCCCCTTGCCCCCGGTCACAGCCAGCGCCGCCCGCAACACCTCGCCCGCGTGAATGTCCTGCCGTGCGCTGGCGACGCCGCAGCGTCCGCCCTTCGCCAGGGCCACCCGCACCTCCCCGGCGGACACGTCAGTCAGGACCGGCAGCAGCAGGGCCGGGTCATCCAGCTCCAGACAGCGCAGGCCCAGACCGTCGGGGGCCGTAGCCTCCACGAGCAGGTGGGCCAGCCGCTCACGCAGGCCCGCCGTTTCGGCCTTTAACGTCACGGCGTCGCCGCGCAGGGCCTCCACCCGCTCGGTCAGCCGCTCTGGCGGCACGCTGAAGGTCTGGGCCAGGGCGCGGGCCTCGCGGTAGGTGGCGCTCAGGTATTCGCCCGCCTCCTCGCCCGCCATGAACACCACGCGGGTCACGCCGCCCCGGATGCGCTCGGTGCGCAGAACCACCACCGGGGCGGCCAGACTGGCCTGCGGAACGTGCGTGCCGCCGCAGGCGCTGACGTCGAAGGGCAGGCCGTCCTCGCCCCGGAAGATCACCAGCCGCACCTGTCCGCGCACCTTGGTTTCCCGGCGCAGCGGGTAATTTGCCAGTTCTTCCTCAGCCACCGTGGGCGTGTCCAGCGTCAGGCGCTGCCGCGCCAGCGTTTCGCGCAGCAGGGTCTCGGCGGCGCGCACGCCGGCTTCCGTGGGGGCGCCGCGCAGGTCCAGGGTGCATTCGGGATTCGTCATGTTGACGGCGTCCACGGCGAAGGCCGGGTTGACGCGCACGAAGGCCTGGGCCAGCAGGTGTTCGCCGCTGTGCCGCGCCATGTGCCGCCAGCGCCGCGCCGCGTCCACCTCGCCCGTCAGTGCCGTGCCGACGCTGGGGAGGGGGCCGTCCAGCGTGTGCCAGATCTGTCCCGTCGCCTTGTCCTTGCGGGTGTCGGTCACGCGGGCCTGGCCGCCCGGCCAGCGCAGGACACCGTGATCGGCGCTCTGCCCGCCGCCCGCCGGGTAGAAGGCGGTGGCATCCAGCGCGACTTCCTGGCCCTGGCTGGCGCTGACCGTGGCCGCAAAGGTCAGCTGCACCGGATCGTGGTGGTACAGCGCGCGGGTCAAGGCTGGCCGCCCTCCACCGCGCGGGTGAACTTGATGAGGTCCAGCAGCCCCGCCGTGTCGAAGGGATTGGCCGCCTGGTAGGGGCCGACAAACACGCTGGGCGTGCCGTTCAGGCCCAGGCGTTCGGCCTCGGCCAGCCCGGCGTCCACGGCCGCCTGGCCGCCGCGCGTTGCCAGACAGGTGTTGAAGGTGCCGGTGTTCAGGCCCGTCTCGGCAGCCAGGGCCGCAAAGACCTCGTCTGCCTGGCCCGCCAGCCACGACTGATCGCGGAACAGTGCGTCCTTGTAGGCCCAGAATTTGCCCTGCTTCGCGGCGCATTCGCTGGCCTCGGCGGCGGGGCGGGCCAGCGGGTGAATGCTTTCCAGCGGAAACTGGTGGAATTCCACGCGCACGTCGTCCGGCAGGGAGCGCAGCAGGGCAGGCAGCGTCTCGCTCTCGAACTGACGGCAGTACGGGCACTGGAAATCGCTGTAGACGCGCAGCACCACGTCATTCTTGCTGACGCGGCGGGCGGGCAGGGCGTTGGCGGTGGGCGCGAAGGCACCGTCCGGCACGCGGGCTAGCTTGAGGTCCACGGACAGCAACTGGGCGTCGGCCTTGACCGTGATCGCGAACGGCTCGGCGTCGACCGTCAGCCCCTCCAGCAATTTCTTGCCCACGTCCTCGCGGCCCAGAAAGCCGAGCAAAGGTTCGGCCAGCCCGCTGCCAAAACCGCTGAGCAGCCCGGTCAACTCGGCCGCCCGCGCCGCCGCCTTCTGTGGGTCCACGTTCGACACGGTGATCTTCGCGCCGGTCACGTAGCCGCCCCGGCTCTGGAGGACGGCGCTGGACCCGTCGGCGAAGGTCAGCAGGCCCGCCGCCCCCTGTTTGACGTCGGCCAGCGACGGGCTGTTCAGGAACGGGGCGAGCGGCTGGCCCACCTGCGCCCCGGCGCGGCCCAGGCCCAGGCCGATCAAACCCAGCGCGGCCAGCAGCGGGGCCCGTTTCAGGCGGTTGGTTGCGTTGAATGGCATGCGCCCATGCTACGGCACGTCCGTCCGGGTCAGAAAATCCACCACCGCGTCCCGCATGCCCTGGCTGGTGTAGTGGCCCACCCCGGCGAAGACCTGTTCGTTGAAGTGGTCAGACTGTCCCGCCCGCGCGTACGCGGCGCGCAACGCCTGCGCTGTCGGCACGTGATGCGCGTCCAGCTCAAACGTCGGGTCACTGTCCCCGCTCGCCAGCAGCAGCGGCGTGGGTGGAAAGTCGTCGGCGTGCGTGTTGGGCCGGTGTTCATCCAGAAAGCGCACGAGTTCTGGCCGCCCCACCTCCGGCTCGTGCCACACGCCGGAGGTGATCAGCGCCGCCGCCCGCCCGATTCGCGCCTCGGTGCGGGCCAGCGTCAGTGCCACGTAGCCGCCCATGCTAGAGCCGACGGCGACGGTGGGCACTGGGCTATACAGCTCTACCACTGCGTCCAGCAGGGCCGGGGCCTCGGCCACCGAGCGGCGCACGCTCTCCCAGACATACTCGCGGGCATTCAGGCCGGGTGGGGTGTCGGCCTGCCGCTCGCCGTGCAGCGGGGCATCGGGAATCACCACCGCCGTGCCGCGCGTTGCCAGCGCGGCATACACGCCCAGCTTGCCCTCCTTGGCGGCCCAGGCCCCGTGATGGACGAGGCAGACCGCCTGCACGTCCTGACCTTCCGGGGGCAGTTCCAGCAGGCAGGGAATCCCGGCCAGGACACGGCGTTCGACGCGGTAGGGCAGCCCGTTCGCCGTGGGCGCGGCGTGCGGATCTGAGGGATGGAAGGCGCGGGTCATGCCAACGGTATACGCGAAGCCTGTCCGTCCAGACTGAACTGCCACACATCCGGGTTTCTTAATCCCGCCCAGCCCTCGTAGTCCAGGCCCAGCAGCAGCGCCAGCAGGTTGCCGTGCGTGAAGACGGCGGTGAGACCATGCGGATCCCGCGCGTCGTGAAGGGCGGCCAGGGCGCGGGCTTTGGCTCCCATGCCGGATTCGCCGCCGGGCAGCTTCAGCGCAGGTGCGGCGAAACTTGCCCTCAAGACGGTCTGCCAATGGGGGAGATCGGTGGGGCTCAGGACGCGCTCAGTCAGCCGTCCATCGGTCTCGATCTTCAGGCCCAGCGCCTGTGCGATAGGCCGCGCCGTGTCCACCGCCCGCCGCCACGGACTGCTGACGACGCGGGTGATGGGGTGCTGGGCGAGTTGCGCGGCCAGTCGCTGCGCCTGCATTTGCCCCTCCGCCGTCAGCGGCGCGTCGGGAGCCTGTCCGCTGGCCTTCGCGTGCCGGATCAGCAGAAATTCGCCGCTCACTCCTTCTTCTTTGGTGCGACGTGTTTCCGCAGAATTCGGATCTGCCCCCGGTGGCTGACCTCGTCCTCCATGACGTGAAACCACGCCCAGTGCTGGTTCATGTCGTCGTAGGGCGCAGGCAGGCGCGAGGCCAGCCAGTCGTCGTCTTTGGTGGTGAAGGTGTCCAGCGTGAGCTTGCGAGCGGCGTCCAGCTCGGCCAGCAGGGTGTCCAGGCTCTGCCCGGTGGGAGGCGGCGTGCCCTGCTGGCCCATCGACAGCCCGCCCATGATGGCCCCGTCCATCTCCCCAAAATCGCGGCCCTCGAACGACATCATCTGGTAAACCCGGTCTACCGCCGCGATGTGCGCCAGCAGCATGCCAATGGAGTTGCCGAAGCCCTCGGGCACGGTGTCGACTTGCTCTGTCGTCAGCCCCTCCACCGCCTGCAAGGTGGTCAGGCGGGTGTAGTTCATCATCTCCACCAGTGCGCCGATCTGCGGTGTGTACTGGGATTCGGGCTCGATGCGGTAGGCGCGTTCGGAGTGCAGCGTTGTGGCTCGGCTCATAGGTTTCCTCCCAATCTTCTCAATTCAGTCTGGAGCGCGTCGATCCCCACATCCCGCACGCGTCCGTCATGCTCCCGCGCGGCCCACGCGGCGGCGATTCCGGCGGCCTCGCCCATGCTGTGGCAGTTCTGCTGCACCCGGATGGCCGACTGCGCCTCGAAGGTGCTGCTGGCCGCCCGTCCCGGCACCAGCAGGTTTGAAATGCCGACGGGGACGATGGCGCGGAACGGGATCTCGTGGTAGGCGTCCTTTGCAAAGTACGGCGCGGTGCCGTCGCGCTCGTGCAGCAGCCGTGCGCCACCCTTGACGCTGTGAATATCTACCGGGTAGTGGTTGCGGCAGATGACGTCCGGGAAACGGGCGCAGTCCAGAATGTCGGTCAGCGTCAGCGTGTACTCGCCCACGATGCGCCGCGATTCGCGCACGCCCACCATCGGGGCCACCACGCCGATAAACGCGTTCTCGCACCCCGGCAGGGAGGCCCGGCAGAAGGCGGTCAGGCGGTCAATCGCCTCGCGCCCGTCGGTCTGCGCCGCGCTGAGTTGCCACGGGTCAGCGCCGTCGTGCAGCTCAGGCCGGATGCGCGGGCAGTTGAAGCTGATCTCGCCGGGCCGGCCGGGAACGCTGAAGCCCTGGAAGTAGTCGCCGTCGCGCTCCAGCAACACACCGGCCTCCACCGCCTCCCGAAACAGCGGCTCCAGCGTGCTGTTCTTGCCCCAGACCATCCAGAAGTGCAGGAAGTGCTCGCCGGTCTGGCCCTGCCCGTTCGCGTTCAGGAAGGCGCACAGCCGCGCCGTGTCCACCCCGGCCAGCGTGAAGCGCAGGCTCATGGCCTGATGAATGCCGTCCTCATCGCCTGCGTGGAAGGGCACGCCCGCCCGCGCGGCAAGATCGGCGTCCCCGGTGGCGTCGATGAACACGGCGGCCCGGAGGGCTTGCAGGCCGCCCTTGTTGTGGATGACAAGGGAATGGATGGCTTGTGGCTTGTGGCCTGTGGCTTGTGGGAAAGGATGGGGGGCGGTGAGCGGTACGCGGTGCGCGGTGTCCTTTCCATCAACCATCAACCATCTACCATCAACGTCATCTGCCATCACAGGTTCCACCACATGCGTGTGGTACAGCACCTCGCCGCCTGCCGAGAGCAGCATCTGCTCCAGCACGAATTTCATGCCCTCGGGGTTGAACCAGTTGTCGTTGCCGTTGGGGTCAACCGCGCCGTCACCGCGTGCCAGCAGGCGGGCCTTCAACTCATCCGTCAGCCCCCGGTTCAGGTTTTCGCCTGCCGAGAGGTTTCGCATCAGCGGCGTGACCCAGGCGTTGGTGCCGGTGCCGCCCAGGCTGCCCTGCGCCTCGATCACCAGCACCCGCGCCCCGGCCCGGGCAGCGGCAATTCCGGCGATGGCCCCGGCGGTGCCGCCCCCGGCGACGATCACGTCCCAGGTTTGGGAAAGGGTCTGGTAGGCGAGGGTCACTGGATGCGGACGGTTCCGTAGGATTTGCCGTTCACGATGATCTCGAAGGGATTGGTGCGTGTCGGGGTGCCGGGATCGGTGTAGTCCAGCGTTTTTTCGATATAAACGGGAGGACACGCCAGGGATGGCTCTTGCCTGGCATAAGTGGCCGTTGCACCCAGCCGAAGCTCCGTGGCCGTGCGCGAGAACACGCTGATTCGCTCGTCCGACTGAACACAGGTCTCACTGTAGTGGAGGGTGAGGGTCAGAGAATCCGTGGCGCTGAGGGTGGCCGGGAAGTCCACATCCACCACGCCAAGAACGTCAGGCTCCAGCCAGGCACGGATCGTGGTTTCCTGAGAGCCACAGGCGGTCAACATGACGGCAAAAGTCAGAGCAGCCAGCGTTGTTTTCATGTGTTCATCCCCCTACTGGTACGACGGAATCCGTAGCCCCCATTCACCCCTTCACCGCCCCCTCCAATCCCTTCATGAAGTACTTCTGCCCGAAGGCGAAGACGATCAGGATGGGAATAATCGTGATCACCGCGCCCGCCATCACTGCGCGGCTGTTGGTGCTGAATGTTCCGCTGAGTTCCAGCAGGCCCGCCGACAGCGGCAGCAGGTTCTTGTCGGGCAGCATGATCCGCGCCCACAGGAACGAGTTCCAGTACGCCACGAATTCCAGAATGGCGAACGCCGCAATCGTGGGCGTCGCCAGCGGCAGCATGATCCGCCGCCAGATGGTCAGCTCGGAGGCCCCGTCGATGCGGGCGGCCTCGATCAGCTCCAGCGGAATGCCCAGGTACGCCTGCCGCAGTAGGAACAGGCCCACGATGCTCGCCAGCCCCGGCAGCACCACCGCGAGGTACTGCCGGATGGCGTCGATCACCGGATTGGTCTGCTGCAACAGCCCCAGCTTAATCGTGGTGATGTAGTTGACGATCAGCCCTGACTCGTTGGGCAGCACCATCAGTGCCAGAATCGCGTAGAAGATCAGGTCACGGCCCGGAAAGCGCATCTTCGCCAGCGGATAGGCGGCTAGCGTCGCCAGCGTCACGGTGAGGGTCACGCCCAGCGTGCAGATGATCAGGCTGTTGAGAATCAGCCGCCAGAAGGGGACGGTGGTGCCTTTCCACATCTCGGCGTAGTTGCGCAGGCCCACCGCTTTGGGCAGGATCTTGGCCTCGTAGATGTTGCCCGTCGGCTCGAAGCTGGTAATCAGCGTCCAGTAGAACGGGTACAGCATGATCAGCGCGATCACAGTCAGCACGGCGTAGGCCAGCACATCGGTCAGGCGGCGGCGCTGGATGCGCTTGGCCTTCAGCCGGGCAGCGGTGACGGCAAAGGAATCGGGCTGGGCCGGGGCGGGGCGTGCCTTAAGCATCGGCTTTTCCCCCCCGCGTCAGACGGAAATTGATCAGCCCGAAGATGATGGAAATCACCGCGATGATGATGCCCCCGGCGGCGGCCAGTCCGTACTGAAAGTCCTGAAAGGCCCGCGAATACGTGTAGAACAGCGCCGAGTACGTGCTTCCGGCGGGGCCGCCCTGGGTCATCACGTAGATTTCCTCGAATACCTTGATGGCGCTGATGGTGCTCAGCAGGCTGCACACCAGAATGGTGGGGCGCAGCCCTGGCAGCGTGATGTTCCAGAACACCTGCGGGCGGCTCGCGCCGTCGATGGTGGCCGCCTCCTCCAGCTCCGGGCTGATGCCCTGCAGGCCTGCCAGATACAGCACCATGTAGTAGCCGATCCCTTTCCACAGCGTCACGAACATCACGGCGTACAGCGCGGTGGCCGGGTTGTTCAAAAAACTGCCCTTCTGGGACAGCCCGATCATCCTTAAAATGGTGTTGACGGCCCCGTCCTGCTGGTACATCCAGTTCCAGATCAGGCCCACCACCGCAAAACTGGTGACCACCGGCACGTAGAACGCCGTGCGGAAAAAGCCGATGCCCTTCATAGGCCGGTTGACCAGCAGCGCCACCAGCAGGGCCAAAATCTGAATCACCGGCACGATCAGGATGTACTTGAGGCTGTTGGTCAGGCCAGACCAGAACTGCTCGTCCTGCCACAGCTCCTTAAAGTTGTCCAGGCCCACCCACTGCGGCGGGCTGATGATGTTGTATTTCGTGAAGGCCAGATACGTGCCGAAGATCACCGGCCAGGTGTGGTACACCACCAGCAAGATCAGAAAGGGCAGTAGGAAGGCGTAGGCGATCAGCGTGTTGCGCGCGGTGACTTTCGCCCCGGTGCCGCCGACACGGTGCTGTTCTCGGCGCGACACCCGCCGGGGAGTGGTGGTCATGGGCAAAAGTGTAGCGGCATGACCGTAGGGGAGAGCGCAGCTTTACTGGACGGTGACGGTGCCTGCCTTGCTGCCGTTGACCCAAATCTCAAAAGGATTGGTGCGTTCGGGAAACCCCGGTTCTTCAAAGTACGGGCCAACCCTATCAGTGAAGGTCAGATCACGGGCCGCCGCGTTAGGAACGGCCGGACAGGGCTTTTGCGTTTTACCAATCACCTGAATGCTGAGCTTGCTTGCGTTGCGCTCCACCACGTTCACCTTGCTGAAAAACGTGCAGCCCTGAATGACCTTAAGGCCGATGGTCAAGTCCTCTCTGGCTCCTACGCTGGCGGGCAGGGTTGTTTTGGTAGTCATCACCACTTCTTCGGGGATAGCGACAGGATGACAGGCTGAGAGAGTACAAGCAGACAGAGCCAGCAAGAGGAGCTTGCGCATGGCCGCAGGATACTTCACATGCGTTGAGGCCACAAAAAAGCCCCCACCCACAGGGGGCGGAGGCTGGAACTCTGGATCCTGAACGCTCAGGTCTTAGTGACCGTCGCCGTCCTTGGCTTCGCGCTTGCCTTCGTTGTAATTGGCGTGCGCTTCAGCGTTGTGGACTTCGGCCTTGGCCCGGTCTTCGGTGGCCTTGGCCTTGTCGCCCATGTTGTCCATGGTGCCGCCCACATTGGAGGCCAGATCGTGTCCAGCGGCGCGGGCGCGGTCTGCACCCTCGTTGATCTTGGCCTTGGCGGCGTCCAGCATGTTCCCGGCAGTACTCTTGTCGTCACTCATGTAAATGACCTCCTGAAGTTGGATTCCGGTTAAGGTGCCCCCACCATGCCCTCCCAGTTGCCGAACGCGGTGAGGCGAACCTTCAGAGGGCGATACCGTTCCAAGGGAACTTCCTGATGGTGGCTCTCATCTTGTGTTTTGAACCCGGCCCAAACCCGGACAGTAACAGCCCTCTATTTTCCCAGGCTCACCTCAAGGCGCTAGATTGGAGGTTATGAGCAGCCATATCCAGCGGCCCGAAAAGGGCGAGAAGATCAGCATGCAGGGCGGGAAACTCAGCGTCCCCAACCACCCCGTCATTCCCTTCGTGGAAGGCGACGGCACCGGCCCCGACATCTGGAAGGCCAGCGTCCGCGTGCTGGACGCCGCCGTCGAGAAGGCCTACGGCGATACGCGCAAGATCGAGTGGATGGAAGTCTACGCGGGCGAGAAGAGCGTGCAGGTCTACGGCGAGGGCCAGTGGCTGCCGCAGGAAACCCTGGACGCCTTCGACGAGTACCTGTTCGGCATCAAGGGGCCGCTGACCACGCCCGTCGGCGGCGGCATCCGCAGCATCAACGTGGCGCTGCGCCAGGAACTTGACCTGTACGCCTGCGTGCGTCCGGTGCAGTATTTCGCGGGCGTGCCCAGCCCCCTCAAGCGCCCCGAAGACGTCAACATGACCATCTTCCGCGAGAACACCGAGGACATCTACGCCGGCATCGAGTACATGGCCGGCACGCCCGAGGCCGCCAAGATGCGCGACTTCCTGGTGAACGAGATGGGCGTGACCAAGATCCGTTTCCCCGAAAGCAGCTCGTTCGGCATCAAGCCCGTGTCGAAGGAAGGCACCGAGCGGCTGGTGCGCGCCGCCATCCAGTACGCCATTGACAACGGCCGCAAGAGCGTGGCGCTGGTGCACAAGGGCAACATCATGAAGTTCACCGAGGGCGCGTTCCGCGACTGGGGCTATGAGCTGGCCAAGAAGGAATTTGGCGCCAAGGAAATCGACGGCGGCCCGTGGTGCGAGCTGCCGAACGGCATCGTGATCAAGGACGTGATCGCCGACAACTTCCTGCAGCAGATCCTGTTGCGTCCCACCGAGTACGACGTGATCGCCACCCTGAACCTGAACGGCGACTACATCTCCGACGCGCTGGCCGCGCAGGTGGGCGGCATCGGCATCGCGCCGGGGGCCAACATCAACTACGTGACCGGGCACGCCATCTTCGAGGCCACCCACGGCACCGCGCCCAAGTACGCGGGCAAGAATGTCATCAACCCCAGCTCCGTGATCCTGTCCGGCGAAATGATGCTGCGCTACATGGGCTGGACGGAAGCGGCCGACCTGATCCTGAAGGGTCTGGACGCCACCATTGCCCAGAAAGTCGTGACCTACGACTTCGCCCGCAATATGGACGGCGCCAAGGAAGTCAAGACCAGCGAATTCGCCGACGCGATCATCGGCAACATGAACTGAAGCTCGGTATCAGGGGCTGGGGCCGGGGCGTGCAGCTCGCGGCCCCAGTCTCTTTCGTGATTCTTGGAGCGACAGAGAAAGGCTGGTCCAGGCGAACAATACAGATGCGCCGTCCGGGGCACACCGAATTCACCGTCGTCATCCACCTTTGTCCCCCCGGAAAAGGCCGGACCAGACGGTTCACTCCCGCTGCCGGTCCGTCTGCCCTATTCTTCTGGGATGGCAAGACTGATTCTGGCCGTCATCGGCGTGGTGCTGCTGGCCATCGCGGCGCTCTCGCTGGTGTGGTTGCTGGGGCAACTGCTGGTGGGGCTGGGCGCGTTCGTGGTGGGCACGGCGGCGGTGCTGTGGCGTCTGCTGGGCTTCCTGATCGTGGTGGGGGCGCTGGGCGGGCTGGCGTACTTTCTGGCGAGTGCGTGGCGGCCCTCGTCGCGCGTGGCGGCCGCGCCCGAACCCCTGCGCGTGAAGAAGGCGAAGGTCAAGGCGTGACCCATGCCGACCGCTTTCTGGGCCGCGCGGGCGTATACGCCTCGGCCCGCCCGACGTATCCGGCCGCGCTGGGTCAGTGGCTGGCAGGTCAGGGCCTGCTCTCTGGCCGCGTGGCGGACGTCGGGGCGGGAACGGGCCTGTTCACACGGCTGCTGCTGGCGCAGGGCAGCGGGTCAGCCTTCGCCGTGGACGCTGTGGAACCCAACCCGGAGATGCGCGCCCAACTCGAAACGGCGCTGGAGGCAGAGGTGGCGGGCGGCCGTCTGCGCGTCCATGCCGGCACCTCCGAGGCCACGTCGCTGGCCTCCGCCTCGGTGTCGCTGATCACGGCCGCGCAGGCCGCGCACTGGTTCGATCCGCCGCCCACCGTCCGGGAATTCCGGCGCGTGCTGAGGCCAGACGGGCAGGTCCTGCTGGTCTGGAACGACTGGCGCGGGGTGGACCCAGGGTTGGACGGTGCAGGCTTCAACGCCGCCTACCGCGAAGTCGTGACTGCCTTCAGCCGCGAGGACGGCGAGCTGATCTCGCGGGTGCCGGAGCGGGAGCTGCCCCGATTGATGCCGGGCGGTTTCGAGGTCCAGACCTTCGACAATCCCGTTTCACTGAGTCGCGAGCGCCTGCGTGCCCTGGCCGGCAGCGTCAGTTACCTGCCGTCACCGGACGATTCTGGCTTTGCGGCGGTGGGACGGCAGTTGGACGCGGCGTTTGACGCCCACGCTTCGGACGGTCACGTCACGCTGACCTACCGCACGCACGCCTACCTGGGCCGACTGTAGCGGCCAAGACGCTGGCCTCCCGACGCTGGCAGTGTTACGCTGGAGCCGTAAAGGAGGGCAGACGCCATGACCATCGCCATCGACGATCCCAAACGCACCGGGTACGCCGCCGAGGTGGTGGCGAACGCCTTTCTGGACCTGGCCCGCGCCGAGGGCCGCGCGCTCACGCAGATGCAGGTGCACAAGCTGGTGTACATCGCGCACGGCTACACGCTGGCGCTGCTGGGCCGGCCACTGATGTACAACACGGTGCATGCCTGGCAACGTGGGCCGGTGGTGCGGCGGCTGTGGCAGCACTGGGGCGAACGCGGCCGGGTGCCGATTTCCGAGCCTCTGCCCGTCGCGCCCGGCGAACCTGAGCTGGCCAACGACCCCGAGGCGCTGGAAGTGATCCGCAGCGTCTGGAGTGGGTACGGCGGCATGGAGGGCGGTGAACTCTCGCGCCTGACGCACCGCGCGGGCAGCCCGTGGTCCCAGACCTACGGCCTGCAGGACAACCTGATTCCCGACGAGATCACCCGCGAGTATTACACCAGTCTGGCGCGCAGTGCCTGAACCACAGGGACGGCTCGGCGACGCGCCAGCAGCCTCACCCGCCCCGCCCATACCCGTTCAGTCGGCCATCGAGCGGGCCGTGCAGCAGGGTCTGGAAAGCGAACGCCGCGCCCCCATCTCCAACACCGATCTGGAGAGGATGACCCGCCAATTGCGCTACCGCGAGGCGGTGGACCAGCGGCTGCTGCGGCTGGGTGTGGGGGCCATCGTGTTTATCCTGTCTGCGGGCTGGCTGATCGCCGACGTGACCCTGACCCTGGCGGCCGGCTGGGGTGAGCTGGGCGGGCGGCCCTTCCGGCTGGACAGCAGCGTGCTGGTGGCTTTCCTGACCACCAGCACGGCGACGGTGATCGGGCTGTTCCTGGTCTTCCTGCGCTGGCTGTATCCGCAGACCAATGGGGAAGATCAGCGTGAGCGGGAGCCGGAGGCGGACCGGCGATAAAACAGCCCCCTCCGCCGGACAGGGGAGGGGGCCGGCGGGGGCGGCGCTACTTCAGCAGGTTTCGCGCGATGACCACGCGCTGGATCTCGTTGGTGCCCTCGTAGATCATGTTCAGCTTGACGTCGCGCAGCAGCTTCTCTACCGGGTACTCGCCGACGTAGCCGTAGCCGCCGTGAATCTGGATGCCCTCGTTGGCGGCGCTGAAGGCCATTTCCGAGCAGTACGCCTTGGCAATCGCGCTCTCGAAGCCGTGCGGTTGGCCCTGATCCACCAGCCACGCGGCCTTCTGGTACATCAGGCGGCCCGTTTCGATGCCCATCGCCATCTCGGCCAGCTTGAACTGGATGGCCTGGAATTCGGTGATCGGCTTGCCGAAGGCCTCGCGCTCCTTGGCGTACTTGAGGCTCTCTTCCATCGCGCGGCGGGCAATGCCCACCGAGCCGGCGGCCACCGGAATGCGGGTCTTGTCCAGCGTCTTCATGGCGATCTTGAAGCCGTCGCCCAGGCCGCCCAGCTGGTTTTCCTTGGGCACGCGCACGTCCTCGAACACCAGTTCGCTGGTCAGGCTCGCGCGCTGGCCCATCTTGTGCCCGATCTTGTGGTGGCTGAAGCCGGGGGCGTCTTTGGGCACCACCAGGGCCACGGTGGCGCGGTGGCCGCCCTGCTTGTCGGTGGTGGCGAACACCACGTTGAACTCGGCCACGCCGCCGTTGCTGATCCACATCTTGGTGCCGTTCAGAATCCAGGCGTCGCCGTCGTCGCGTACAGTCGTCGCCATGCCCGCCGCGTCCGAGCCGTTGCCGGGTTCGGACAGGGCAAACGCCGCCAGCCCGGCCTTCTCGGTCAGCGGCCCCAGGAAGCGGGCCTGCTGCTCCTCGGTGCCGCCGATCAGGATCGGGGCGATGCCCAACTCGGAGGCCATCAGCACGGTGTAGATGCCCATGCAGCCGTAGGCCAGTTCCTCGCCGATCAGACATTCGTCGAACATGCCCAGGCCCAGGCCGCCCGCGTGTTCAGGGATGGTGGGGTTCAGCAGTCCCACTTCGAAGGCTTTCTCGACCACCTGCCACGGCAGCTCCTCACGGCGGTCGTACTCGGCGGCAATCGGGATGATCTCCTTGCGGGCAAAGTCGCGGGCAAGTTGCTGCAGCTGGCGCTGTTCGTCGTTCAGGGTGAAATCCATGCGGGACACTCCTTGGGGCAAGAGGCTGGGTGAGGGGTGGGGCAAATTAGACTCGGTTCAATTCTACCAGTTCGCTGCGGCTGACGTGTCCCCACGCCGTCGCCACGTCTGCCTATGCCGATCATGCTTCGCCCGGATGCAGGTTGTCCCGGCACGCTACACGCTCAGTTGCACGATCAGGCGCTCCAGCGTGACCCCGGCGTCCAGCCCGCGTTTCATGGCCAGATCGGCGTCCAGGATGCGGGCCAGATGGGCGCGGATTTTCGCCTCGTTGAGCCGGCGGGCCACGTCCAGCGCCTTCTTGGCCGGGTACGGCTTGACGCCCAGGCGCTGGGCCGCCGCCGCCTCGGTGACCCGGCCTTCCTCCTGCAGCAGCGCCACGCAGCGGGCCACCAGGCTGTACTGCCAGACCACCGCGCCCATCAGCTTGAAGGGATCCTCGCCGGAGGCCAGCAGGCGGCGCAGCTGCCCCACCGCCTCGCCGGGGCGGCCCGCCGTCGCCGCGCCCAGCATGGCAAAGCTGTCGCCGGGGGGCTCGCGGCCCACCACACGCTGCACGGCCTCGCGGGTGTGCGGGCCGTCCAGCAGTGCCAGCTTGGTCAGCTCGCCCGCGATGCCCGCCAGATCGGCCCCGAAGACCTCGGCCAGGTAGGCGGCGGCGTCCCGGTCCAGCGGCAGCCCCTGCTTCCTGGCGTACTGCACCACCCAGCCGGTGACCTCGCCGGGCTTGCTGGGCGCCGCCGAGACGATCTGCTCGCCGCGCGCCTGATACAGCTTGCTGCGCGTGGCCGGGGCCGTCTCGTCCAGCACGGCCACCGTGACCGCCGCGCCCGCCAGCAGTTCCAGCAGCGCCTTGTCGGGTTTGACGCCTTCGAAGTCCACAATTACGCCGCCGTCGCCGAACAGGCCGGGCGACAGGTGCGGCCCCAGGGTCTGGGGGTTGACGTCGTCACCGCCCAGCCGGGGCAGTTCGCGCGGATTCAGGCCCCGCCGGGTCAGGGTCTCGCGCAGGGCTTCTTCCGCCAGGAAGCGGTTGCCGGTAAAGGCCAGCAGGGTCATGGGCCGCAGCCGTCCCCGGCCGTGCCGGAACCCGGACCCTGGGCCGGTGTCCCGTGCTCTGCCAGTGGCAGTCCGCGCAGGGGCGGCAGGCCCAGCGTCTGCCGGGCCAGACACAGGTGGTGCAACATGGCCGCGGCGCTGTGGGGCCGCTGCGCCGGGTCACGGGACAGCGCGCAGCGCAGCAGCGGGTGCAGCGCCTCCGGGCCGGGCAATTCGGCGCGGTTGGTGTGGAGGCCCGCCAGCCAGCCCAGGGCGTCCGCGTAGGGCGGGGTGCCCGCGAGGCAGTCGAACAGCAGCACGCCCACCGAGTACAGGTCGCTGCGGACGTCGCCGCGCATGCCGTAGAACTGCTCCGGGGCCATGAAATGCGGCGTGCCCATGCGGGTGCCGCTGTGGATGTCCAGCGGCACATGCCGGGCATGGCTCATGCCGAAGTCGATGATTCTCACCGCGTTCCAGGAGGCCTGCCCGTCCTGCAGCAGGACATTCTCGGGCTTCAGGTCCTGGTGGGTCACGCCCTGACTGTGCAGGTACAACACGGCGCACAGCAGGCCCGTCACGACCTCGGTGGCCTGCGGCACGTCCAGAACCCCGCGCTCCAGCCGCTCGCGCAGGGTGCCGCCCTCCACGAAGGGAAAGATCAGCTGGGTGGGCGTGGTCGCCAGCAGCGGCACGATCCCCGGATGGTTCAGGGAGGCGGCCACCCGGCCCTCATGGTGAAAGCGGGCGTGTGCGTCGGGATCGTCCACCACCAGGGTTTTCACGAACACCGACCGGCCGTTCCACCGCGCCGACTCGCTCACGACGCCGCCCCGTTCGGCCAGCGGCGTGCGCGATTCCAGCAGCTGAGGGGTGGACAGTTCCTGCACCGCTCCACTGTAGGTTAAATGCTTCACAATGTCAGTAAGATGGGCCGGGGTGCCGGCCCTGAACACCGGCCGCCGGCTAAGCACAGAGCCGTCTGAAGTGCCGCTTAAGCCGCGCCAGGCGCTTCCCCAGTAGACTGCTGTACATGTGTCCTTCCTCTGGTTCCTCTGCCGGTGAGCTGCGTGCCGTCGTCTTCGATTTCGACGGCACGATTCTGGACACCGAGACCCGCGAGTTCCTGCAATGGCAGCAGCTGTACCGCCAGCACGGACGCGAACTGGCGCTGACCGACTGGCAGCGCGGCATCGGCACCTGGGGGGCATTCGATCCGTGGGCCGGGTTGCCGGAAGAGGTTCAGGCCGACCGCGAGAGTGTCCACGCTGAATTGCACGACCGGATTGTGGCCGACATCGGCGAGCAGGACCTGCGGCCCGGCGTGCGGGGGGTGCTGGAGGGGCTGCACGCCGCCGGGTGGCCGCTGGCGCTGGCGACCAGCAGTGACCGCCGCTGGGTGACGCGCTGGCTGGAGCAGCACGGGTTGCTGAACCTGTTCATGGTGCTGTGTACCCGCGACGACGTGCGGCGCGTCAAGCCGGACCCGGAACTGTACGTGCTGGCCGCCCAGCGACTGGGTCTGCGCGCCGGGGACTGTCTGGCGGTGGAGGACAGCCTGAACGGGGGACTGGCCGCTGTGGCCGCTGGAATGCGGCTGGTGGTCGTGCCCAACGACGTGACCCGGACCCAACCCTTTCCCCCCGAGTGGGCCAGACTGAACGACGGCTTCGCGCTTGGACTGGTGGGCCTGCTGGAGGCGGCGGGCGTGCAGGGTGCGGGGAGGGGTTAGCGCAGCGGGTCTGCATCCCCGGCCTGTCAGCGCTTCTCGCTGCTGTGGCCCGGTCTGACGCGCAGCTCGGGGCGGACGTGGTGCGCGGCGTGGTTGGCCGCAATGGCCGCCTGGGCCAGTCCCACCGAGATCAGCTTGAAATCGCCCCCCGACGCTGCCAGATCGCCCACCACGTACACGCCGTCCAGCGCGGTGCGGCCGCCGGGACCGTCCGGGACGTACTCGCCGCGCCAGTCCAGCGGCCAGGATTGGACGGGGGACAGATCGGGCAGGTAGCCGCCCAGGATCAGCACGGTGTCGGCCTGAACTCCCCGCAGACTCCCGCCTGCCTCCAGATCGGCTCCATCCGGCGTGAGCGTGAGGAGTTGAGCGGGGGCCAGCACTTCGAGCTGTCCATGTACCCGCGCAGTTTCCAGCCCACCCAGCGTGGTCGGATCGCCCCGGAACAACGCCCGGCTGTGGGTCAGGGTGACCGTTGCGCCAGCCGCTGCAAGTTCCAGGGCCGCCCTCGCCGCCTGCGGCACGCCACCCACGATCAGCACGCGACGTCCGGCCATCTCGGCGGGATCGGGGAGGTCTGTTCGCACGTCGGGGTGCGCCTCCACGCCGGGAACACGGGCCGCGCGGGGCAACAGCGCACCCAGGCCCGCCGCCAGAATCACCGCACCTGCCGTGAACGTGTCCCGGTCGGTGCCGACGCTCCAGCTGTCACCTGCCCGTTCCAGCGTGCGGGCCACCGTGTTCAGGCGCACATCCACGTCCAGCCTGTCCAGTTGCCTCCTCAAACCCTCAATCACCTGGGCCGCCCGCGCTCCCGGCAACCCCGGTACGTCGTACACGCGTTTGTCGGGATACAGGGCGCTCAGCTGGCCGCCTGCCTCGCCCCGCGCCTCCAGTACCCGCACCCGCAGGCCGCGCCACGCCGCGTAGAAGGCCGCGTGCAGTCCGGCGGGGCCGGCGCCGATCACCAGCAGGTCGGAGGGGTGCACGTTCACCGGCAAAGTATGGCAAAGCGGGCGGAGACGAATGCCCGCCCGCCGCTATCGCTGAAGGTTTATTTCTGCCGGTGCCCCAGCATCTCGTGCTTGTGCACCACCTTGGCGCGCGGGCGGCCCTGGGCCTGGCCCTGCGCCTGCTCGTGGGTGTCCAGCGCCTGCCAGTCGGCGAAGGTGTACACGTCCACGCCACGCTGTTGTAGCAGGGCGTCGATGTCGGCGCGGCGGGCGTGTTCGGCGGCGGGCAGTGCCCCGGCCCCCGCGTCGGCGATCAGCCCGGCCACGGTGTCGGTGGCGTCCTTGCGGTTGGTGCCGATCACGCCGCTGGGGCCGCGCTTGATCCAGCCGGAGGTGTACTCGCCCGCACGGCCCTCCACCCGCCCTTCGGTGTTGGGAATGACGCCGCGTTTCTCGTCGAAGGGCACGTCCGGCAGCGCCACGCCCCGGTAGCCCACCGAGCGCAGCACCAGCTGCACCGGCAGCACCTCGGTTTCCCCGGTGCCCACCGCGTTTCCGCCCGCGTCCAGCGTGTTGCGCTCGATCTTCAGGCCACAGACGTTGCCGTCCTCGTCGCCCAGAATCTCCACCGGAGACACCAGAAAGCGCAGGTGAACGCGGCGCGGCTTGCCTTGCGGCGTGCGGCCCGCGAAGTCGCGGATCACCTCCAGATTCTTCTTGACCACGTTGTCGGTCAGGGCGGCCTCGGCCTCCTCGTCCACCGTGATCTCCTCGGGGCGCACCACCGGCTCGGCATCGGACAGCTCGCCGAACTCGCGCAGCTCCTTGGTGGTGAACTTGGCCTGGACAGGGCCGCGCCGGCCCAGAATCCATACGTCCTTGACCGGGCTGCCGTCCAGCACCTCCAGCGCGTGCGGGGCGATGTCGGATTCGCGCAGTTCGTCCACCGTCTTGAGCAGGATGCGGCTGACGTCCAGCGCCACGTTGCCCACGCCCACCACCGCCACGCCGGTCGCACTCAGCACCATCTCGCGGGCGGCGGCGTCGGGGTGGCCGTTGTACCACGCCACGAATTCGGTGGCGCTCATGGAACCGCTCAGGTCTTCGCCGGGAATGCCCAGGCGGCGGTCCCCGCTGGCCCCCACGGTGTACATGACGGCGTCGTAGTGGGCCTTGAGGTCAGCGTGGGTCAGATCCTTGCCGAACTCCACGTTGCCCAGAAAGCGCACGCGCGGATCGCTGAAGGTCTTTTCGAAGCCCCTGGTCACGCTCTTGATGGTCAGGTGATCCGGGGCGACGCCGTAGCGCACCAGCCCATAGGGGGTGGGCAGGCGGTCGAACACGTCCACCTCGGCGGGAATCTGCGTCTGCTTGATCAGGGCCTCGGCGGCATACACGCCGCTGGGGCCGCTGCCGATCACGGCGACGCGCAGCGGACGTTCAGGGGTAAACGAATGGCTCATGGGCGCGAGTTTAGAGTCTGAGGAGCGGTGGGTGGACAGGAAGGCTGGACGAACTGGCGGTGGGCGCAGGAGCGGTTACAGCGGTCGCCCCGCCCTCCATCCGGGGCGTGACGAAGAAGAAGGCCAGCGCCAGCAGCAGGTATACGCTCAGCAGCAGCACGCCCTCGAACCAGGTGGCCTCGCCGTCCTTGGTCACGGTGGTCACGGTCAGGGCCACCGCCACAATCGCCACGAGTTCCAGCGGACTGGAAAAGACCAGATTCATCGGCTGGCCGATCAGGTAGGAGATGATCACCAGCACCGGGGCGGTGAACAGCGCCACCTGAATGGTCCCGCCCACCACGATGTTGACCGACAGCCCCAGCTGACCGCGCCGCGCAAAGTAGCTGGCAGCCAGATACTCGGCGAAGTTGCCGACCACCGCCAGCACGATGATCCCCAGGAAAAACGGGCTGAGGCCCAGCTGGGCGCTGGTGGCCTCCAGCGCGCCGGACAGCAGCTCGGATTCCACGGCGATCAGGGCCGTGCCGCCCAGCATGACGCCCGCCACCTGCCACAGGGGCCAGGGTGTCTCGCTGTGCTCCGGTCCTGTCTCGCCCTCCTGATCGTTCAGGGCGAATACGTCCTTGTGGGTCACCAGCGTATACACCAGATTCAGGCCGTAGACGGCGATCAACACGACGGCCACGCTCAGGCTGAGGTATTCGTCCAGATTGGTCCGCGCCGCCGCGCTGCCCGCCAGGAAGTCCGGCAGACGTTCGGTGTAGTCGAACAGCGCCGGAATCAGCAGGGCGATCACCACCAGAAACAGCATGGAATTGAGCTGCCCGGCGTTGTCGCGGTTGAATTTCTGCCGGTTGCGCCCAAAACTGCCGATCAGGATGGCGAGGCCCAGCCCCAGCAGGGCGTTGCCGATGATGCTGCCGGTGATCTGCGCCTTGACCACCACCGTGTTGCCGCCCAGCAGCACGAAGATGGCGATGATCAGCTCGGCCAGATTGCCGAAGGTCACGCTGAGAAGGCCGCCGATGGTCTGCCCGGCCCGCGCCGCGATCTGCTCGGTGCCCTTTCGCAACCAGTCGGCCAGCGGAATAATGGCAATGGTGGCCGTGGCAAAGACCCACAGTGGCGGGGCCTGAAAGACCCACTCCAGCAGCAGGCTGATCGGGATAAAGGCCAGCAGCAGATTCATCCACATGGGGCGCAGTGTAGGCGCGTGTGCCGGGGCAGCAGCGAAAAATTGAGATTTGCTTCAGGATGCACGGAACAGCACAACTTTCCCCGGTCCCTGGACGGGAGCTATGAGTGAGGCTGACGCAGGAGGCGCCGGTCCAGCTCCAGCGCCCCCTGCAATTCCTCATGCGTCCGCAGAATGCGTCCGGCCCCGGCCCTGGTCAGCTGGGCGGCGTTGTCGGGGTGAACGTGGCCCCCGGCCAGCAGGCCCCAGGCGGTGGCCCCGGCAGCGACGCCCGCGCTCAGGCCGGTCACGCTGTCCTCGATCACCAGGCAGCGGGCGATGTCCGCGCCCAGCTGTGCGGCGGCGTGGGCGTACAGATCCGGGGCAGGCTTGCCGCGTCCGCCCACATGCGCCGGATCGTAGGCGTGTTCTCCCACCAGCGGGGCCAGCCCCGACGCCTCCAGCTTGCGCTTCAGGCGGCCGCGCTGGCTGTTGCTGGCGACGGCGAAGGGCAGGCCCGCCGCCCACAGCAGGTCCAGCGTGCGGGCCGCACCCTCGATGGCCTGCGTGCTGCCGAAGGCCTCGTAAAGGCGGGCGTCCATCTCGGGAATGAAGGTGTCGGGGCGCGTCCAACCGTACTCGCGCCGCAGCCACTCGAACAGCACCGCGTGCGTGCCGCCCACCGCGTTCGCCATGAAGGTGGGCAGGTCGATGTCCAGCCCATGCTCGGCCAGCAACCCCACCCAGACGGTGTTCGCCTGCAACTCGCTGTCCACCAGCACGCCGTCCAGATCGAAGAGGATGGCCTCAAAGGGAGAACCGGACATCAGGTGTCACTGTCCGGACCGTGTTCCCAGCCGGCCAGGATGTGGATGTGGGTGTGGAAGACCACCTGCCCACCCTTCTCGCCGGAGTTGACCAGCAGGCGGTAGTCGGCGGCGTGCTGCCGGGCCACCTTCACGGCGGTCAGCCACAGCCGGCCCATCTCGGCGGCGTCGGTGATCTCGTCCAGGCGGGCGCTGACCCGTTTGGGAATCACCAGCAGGTGAATCGGCGCCTTGGGTGCAATGTCGCGGATGGCGATGTAGTCGTCGTCCTCGTACACGATGTCGCTGGGAATCTCGCGGGCGATGATGCGCTCGAACAGGGTGGGGGAGGCGGTCATGCGCCCACTCTAGCGAGGTGGCAGGCCTTCATGCGGCGTTCATGTTTGGCCCTCCCCTGATCCACTTGGGAGGGCGCCGCATATACCCGGATGAGTTCCGAGAGACCGAAGGCTTCCACCATCCCTCCCGCGCTCCATCCGCTCAGGACACGCCCCGGCGCGCTGTCCCGTCCCGCCCTCTTGTCCCCAAGGAGCACCGCCATGACCCACAACGACACCGATCAGAACGCCCCCACCACCCTCAACCGCCGCGCCGCCCTGGGCTTTCTGGGCAAGGCGGGCCTGGGCATGGCCGCCCTCGGTTTTGCTGAAAAGACGGGCCTCGCCGCCCCCGCGCTGGCTGCTCCCGCTAAAAACATCGACGGCGACGTGCTGAACTTCGCCCTGAACCTGGAATACCTGGAAGCGGCCTTCTATCTGGCGGCCGTGGGCCGGCTGGGCGAGCTGAAGAAGATCGGCGGCGACGCGGCCATCCGCCTGCCTGCGGGGCTGGACATGGCGCGCGGCATGCAGTTCAAGGACAGCACCGTGCAGGCCATGGCGAACGACATTGCCGAGGACGAACTGTCGCACGTCAAGTTCCTGCACGGCGCGCTGGGCAAAGGCGCCGTGATGCGCCCGGTGATTGACCTCGACGCCGCGTTCAGGGCGGCGGGCAGCGCGGCCAGCGGCGGGGCCATCACCGGCTTCAATCCCTACGCCAACGATCTGTTCTTCCTGCACGGCGCGTTCATCTTCGAGGATGTGGGCGTCACCGCCTACAACGGCGCGGCCACGCTGATCACCAACCCGGCGTACCTTCAGGCCGCCGCCGGCATCCTGGCCGTCGAGGCCTACCACGGCGGCGCGATCCGCACCATGCTGTACCAGCAGCGCCAGATCACGGCGGCGGCGGGGCTATACGTGGGTCAGGTCGTGCAGGCCATCAGCAACCTGCGCGGCAAGGTGGGCGGCGGCAAGGACATGGGCCTGACCGACAACGCCGGCAACGCTGTGTTCGCCCCCGCCGACAAGAATGGCGTGGCCTATGGCCGCAGCACCCGCGAGGTGCTAAACATCGTGTATCTGGCCCCCGGCGCGAGCAAGGGCGGGTTCTACCCTAACGGCCTGAACGGCAGCATCAAGTAAGTCGGGGCTGCGGGTGTGGCGTCTGCCCACCTGCACGTCACGGAAAACCAGATGGCCTGCGCGCAAGCGTGGGCTGTTTTTTGTACGTATGAACCATACTTGGCTCAGCCGGGCAGGCCCAGTTCCGCCGCCGCAATCCGCGCCACCTCCAACGTGGTCCGGGCCAGTTCGTCCTCGCCGTCCTCCAGATGCCACGCGGCGGACAGGCCCGCGTAGGCCAGCGTCCAGCGCAGCACGCGCCCCAGCTCCAGCGTCGCCGTCTTGGAAATGATGTGGGCCTGCCGCACCAGTCGGCCCGGCGCGGCCACCGTCTCCAGATCGGGGTTGCACAGGATGTTGGCGTAATCGAAGCCGCGCTCGCCGAGGATGCCCTTGGGATCGATGAACAGCCAGCCGCGCGCCGGGCGGTGCAGCAGATTCTGATGATGAATATCGCCGTGCAGCACGCCCACCTCTTGCGGGGCGTCCAACAGGGCGTGTGCTGTGGACAGGGCCGTGGCGAAGACGCCGCCCGCCGCCGGGGCCACGGTCTCCAATGACCGGAACCAGCGCCGCAGCATGGGCAGTTCAGGCCAGGGCCGGGCGCGGGGCAACCGGGCCGCTGCCTGACACAGAATTCTCGTCGCCTCGTCGTCCTGCCCGGCGGCGGCCATGTCCAGCAGAGAAGGGCGAACGTCCAACCGCTCCATCAGCAGGGCCGCGCCGTCGTGCGCGTAGACCTGGGCCGCGCCGCGTCCGGCCCACCAGGCCATCACCGCGTTGCCCCGGCGTTCCTCGGGGTCGTGGGCAAGTTTGAGCATGGCCGTCCGTTCCCCGTGTCTGACCGGCAACAGGTCGCTGCTGGGGGTATGGATGGCCTCGCCGTCGGGCTGCAGGTTCCAGCGTGCCAGATGGGGCGCAAAGTTCACAGCCTCAGTCTGCATCTTTCGGGCGACGCGCCGGCCTGCGTGACAGGCCTTACACTCTGTCGGTTATGGATTGGTTTTACGCGATTGTGTACGGCATTGTCGAGGGCATCACCGAATTTCTTCCGATCAGCTCGACAGGCCACCTGATCCTGACCGGCAACCTGCTGGGGGTGCCGTGGCCGGCGGACGTGAAAAACACCTTCGAGGTGGTGATTCAGGGCGGCGCGATTCTGGCGGTGCTGGCGTACTACTGGCGCGACTTCCTGAAAATCCGGCACATCGGCACGGACAAGTCCCAGCAGACGCTGTGGCTGGGCGTGGTGGTGGCGTGTATCCCGGCCGTGATTCTGGGCCTGCTGTTCGGCGACGTCATCAAGGCCAACCTGTTCCGCCCCAGCGTGGTGGCCTGGGCGCTGATCGTGGGCGGCGTGGTGATGTGGCTGGTGGAGAGCCGCAAGGCCACCCCTGTCATCCACGACATCGAAACCATCGGCGTCCGCAAGTCGCTGCTGATCGGCACGATCCAGTGTCTGGCGCTGCTGTGGCCGGGCTTCTCGCGCAGCGCCAGTAGTATTCTGGGCGGCATGGTGCTGGGGCTGGACCGGCCCACCGCCACCAAATTCAGCTTTTACCTGGGTGTGCCCACGCTGGGCGGCGCGGCGCTGCTGGACTTTATCCAGAGCCGCGACATCCTGGCCCAGATCGGCGTGATTAATGTCGTGCTGGGCGCGGCGGTCAGCTTCGTGGTGGCGTACCTGGCCATCGGCTGGCTGCTGCGCTTCATCTCCACCAACAACTTCAAAGGCTTCGCCGTCTACCGCGTGGTGGTGGGCGCGCTGATCCTGGTGCTGATTGCGACGGGTGTGATGGGCAACGGCAGTCTGGCGTAGAGGACGCACCGACTGAACGTTGAAAAGGCCAGCCGCAAAGATGTTCAATGCTTTGCGGCTGGCCTTTGCTGGGCCGGGGATAGGGCGCTAGACGCCGTCTTCCGCCTCGCCCGGCCCGCTTTCGGGCACGTCCGCCGCCCCTTCCTCGATCACGGTCAGCGAGCGCAGGGTCTGGCCCTGGTGCCAGCCGTATTCGGGGTTTCGGAGGGCCAGGGTAGAGGCAATCGCCTCGGCCACGGCGCGCTGCGGCTCGTCGTCCAGGCAGAACAGCAGGAATTTGCGGCCGCCGGGCGCGATGCGGATAAACAGGTCTGCGCCGATTTCCAGCTGCTGGGTGCGCCCGAATTTCTCGGCGCGGCCCTGGGCGTACTTCAGGGCCTGACGAATCGGGACGGTGACAGTGGGGTGGCTCATGGCTCGGACCTCAACCCGCTCAGGAGCATGTCGGCGAAGCTGTCGGCCACGTCACGCGGGGTCAGCGGCCCGCCGGGACGGTACCAGGTGTAGGCCCAGTTCACGGCGGACAGCACCAGATACGCGGTCATGCGCGGGTCCAGATCGGCGCGGAACACACCCTCCTGGATGCCGCGCGTGATCAGCTCGCGGTAGAAGGCGTCGATGCTGTCACGCCACCCGGTCACGCGGGCGTAGGCCTCGGGCGATAGGTGCTTCCATTCGTGAAAGAACACGGTGGCGCTGTCCATGTTGTCGGCCACCACGCGGATGTGGCGGTGCATCGCCTCGCGCAGCTTCTCGTCGGCGGGCATCTGGACGCCGCGCAGGGTGAACAGCGCCTCGTCGAACTGCCGCGAGGCCACGTTCACGATCTCGATCAGCAGTTCTTCCTTGCCGCTGATGTGCGCGTACAGGCTGCCGCCCTGCATGCCCAGATCGCCGGCCAGGTCGCGCATGCTCGTGGCGTGGTAGCCGCGTTCGGAAAACAGGCGGCTGGCGGAATCGAGAATCTGGGCGCGGCGGGGTTTGGCAGTTTCAGTCATGATCGGGAAGGGAGGCGCGGAGACAGGCCCATTCGCCCGCAGCCTAGCACGCCGCCTAACGGGCGTTTGGTTCCTGTGGACGCCCACACTGCAAGGCGGTGGGCCGGATGGTAGAACACAGGGCATGACCTCCAACCCTTCTGTCGCAGGCGCGCCTGTGGGCGTGCGGCCCGCTGTTCTGGCCGTCCCGGCGTATCCCTTCAGTCCCATTCAGGTGCCGATCAAGCTCGACCAGAACGAGAACCCCTACGACTTTCCCGCCGAGCTGAAGGCCCGGGCCGCCGAGCGCATGCTGGCGCAGCCCTGGAACCGCTATCCGGACCTGCACGCCGACACCCTGGCCGCGAAGATTGCCGAATACGAGGGCTGGGACGCACGCGGCGTGGTGGTCACCCCCGGCAGCAACGTGCTGATCAAGCTGCTGACCGAACTGGCGGGCATCGAGCAGACCGTGCTGACCGTCGATCCCACCTTCAGCGTCTACACCCTGGAGGCCAAGATGCTGGGTGCCAGGCTGGTCCAGGTGCCGCTGAACCCGGACTTTTCCCTGCCGGTGGACCGCCTGAAAGTCGAACTCCAGCGCCAGCGCCCCGGCGTGCTGTACATCACCCAGCCGCACGCGCCGACCGGCCATGTGGAAGACATGGACCGCGTGCGCGAGCTGATGGACGCCGCCGGGGAGTGGGTGGTGGTGCTGGACGAGGCGTACTACCAGTACAGCGACACCGATGGCCGCGATCTGGTGCGCCGGCACCCCAATGCCCTGAGCCTGCGGACCTTCTCCAAGGCCTGGGGGCTGGCCGGGCTGCGGGCCGGGTACGCGCTGGCCGGGGCCGATCTGGCCATGCAGCTTCAGAAGCTGGTTCCGGCCTTCAACATCAACGTGCTGACCCAGGCGGCGCTGGAAGTGGCTCTGGAGAATCCCGGCTATGTGCGTCAGCGTGTTGCGGAGGGCGTGGCCGAGCGGGAGCGGGTGCTGGCCGCGCTGGCGGACCACCCCACCTGTCAGGCCATGCCCAGCCGCGCCAACTTCTTCCTGCTGCGGACCCCGGACGCTGAGGTCGCGTACCGCCACCTGATCGATCACGGCATCGTGACCCGCCGCCAGGACCGCCTGACCGGGCTGGAGGGGTGCCTGCGCGTCGGCATCGGCACGCCTGCCGAGAACGACACCCTGATCGAGGCTGTACGGGCGCTGAAGTAGAGCTGGACCGCTTCGCCGCGCCGCCCGACTCCCCGCCGCGTTCGGCCCTGATTCGGGACTGCACCGGCTGCGGCGCGTGCTGCGCGGCCCCCGATATCCACGCCCTGAACAAGCCGCTGGGCGTGGCCTGCGCGCATCTGGCCGCCGACTGCCGCTGCCAGATCTACGCGGCCCGCCCGTCCGTCTGCCGCAATTATCAGGCGGACTGGGTCTGCGGGGAAGTTGCGTTTTTGCCTACTCTGGAGGCACGGGTGGCGCGGTTTCTGGAGATTTACGGGCTGGAGAGTGCCGCGTCCAGTTCTCGCCGACCTGTGGACAGCCCTATCTAAACTTTCGTATGAGCCGAATCCCTCGGATCTTCCTCCTGGTCATCGGCGGGCTGGCTTTGGTGTTCGGTGTCCTGCGAATCTTCGGGTCCTGGGAGGGAGGGGCGAGAGGGGGCCTCTGGCAAGCCATTCCCGTCCTGCTGGTGGGCGCGTGGCTGTTGCAGATGGCCCTCAACAACTCTGGCTGAGCGGCCTAAATTCTGACTGTCCTGCCTACTCTCAGGTCTTTTAAGGGCAGCGAAAAGTCCCAGCCGAAGCCAGGGCTTGTCCACTCGTCCTCGCATTCAGTCGTCGGCTGCCTGTCCACCGCTCTTGGAGCCCGTCCTCGGCACCGCCGGGTTCTCCACGAACTCGGTGGGGTCCACCTCGTCGAAGCCGATCTCCTTCTCGTAATCCTGAATTTTCAGGTGCAGCCGCTTGACATCGCCCTCCACCATCCCGTAGTCGAAAGTGTCGAAGATGGCCGTGGTCTGGTGGTTGTGCCCGTCGAAGTCCGGCACCTCGCGGGTCTTCCGGATGCCCTCTTCCAGCGCCTTGCGGCTCTCGATGCCCAGGTTGCGGAAGGCCACCTGCATCACGTCGCGGTTGAAGTCGCGCGGGCCGTAGATGCCGGCGTGGTACACCGTTTCCGAGAACTCCTTCCAGTCCGGGACCAGCATGGACGCGGGCATAGAGAACTGGCCGATCACGTTCTTGATGGCTTCCAGCGTGCGCTGCGGGTAGTAGTACAGATACATCCGCACGCCTTCCAGGAAGAAGTTGTAGTGCGCGGCCTCGTCCACCGCAATCGTCTGCGCGACTTTGGCCAGCACCGGGTCCGAGAAGCCCGCCAGATGCGGCTTGTCGCTCTTGCCCTGCGCGATTTTCATCATGTTCAGGTAGTTCAGCTGCGTGGCGCGTTCCTGAAACACGGTGTACACCAGATTGTGGATGGCGTCGGGAAAGGGCAGTTCCCAGGTCTGGGATTTCAGACGTTCCTTGTACTCGGCAATCCACTGCGGGGTACGTTTGCCGCTGAACAGTACGGCGTTTTCCCAGGCGTCGGCATGCTTCTCTTCCTCGCTGCCCCACCTGAGCTGAAAGTGGCTGCGGCCGTGGCTGCGGCGCACCAGATTCAGCAGGCTGCTGGTGAAGTCGGGGGCGTACTGCTCGACGGCAAAAAAGCCCTGGGTGACGGTCACGATCTCGGGCGGCAGGTCCTTGCTCAGCGCCTTCCAGTCGAAGCTGCGGTCCGCGTTCCAGTTGCGCGTTTCCTGGCTGCGGGCGGTGTACCAGCGGTACAGGCCCAGAAAACCGCGCTCGATCAGTCGGTCTTTTTCGCGGCTGCTCAGCAGGCCCGCCGGGGTCTGGGGGCGCTCGCTCAGCATGTTGGGGGGCAGAATCTCGGCCATGTGGGTTTCTCCTTGAACTGTCCGCGCACCGTCGGGATAGGGTGGGTCGGTCGGGGCGTTCCCTCTGTCTGCTGCTTGGAGGCGCTTCGAGAGTGCGGCAGAGCTGGGGACGGTATGCACCCACCCTAGCCCGCCATGCCTGACGGACTTCTGAACTGGGACGCGGTCTAACACTGGGTTGGTGCGCGAATTTGCCTCTCTATAGCCATTCAGCCCTGGCTGAAGCAACCCTGCTGGGCGACGGAATCCCTGGGGACCTGGCCAACACCCCCAGCGGGTTGAACCGGGCTGCCCAGTTCGTGTAGACCGGCCAAAAGGACAGGAGCATAGAAATGAGCCTTCAGGCCATCGCCCCAGCCGTTAGACTGCCCTCATGAGCCTCATCGGACAGCCTGCGCCGGACTTTACCCTGCCCGCCAACACCGGGGAAACCGTGACCCTTAGCAGTTACCGGGGCCACCAGAACGTGGTGCTGGTGTTCTACCCGCTGGATTTCAGCCCAGTGTGCAGCATGCAGCTTCCCGAATACTCCGGGCGACAGGACGACTTTGCCGAGGCCGGCGCGGCGGTGCTGGGCGTCAACCGCGACAGCATCCACGCCCACCGCGCCTGGGCCGCCGAGTACGGTATTGAGGTGCCGCTGCTCTCGGACATGAACCTGAACGTGGCGCGGCAGTACGGCGTCGCCATCGATGAGCGCGGCATCAGCGGGCGCGCGGTCTTTCTGATCGACAAGGGTGGCGTGGTGCGTTTTCAGCACATTGAGGCCCAGACCGGCGAGTACACCGTGCGCCCCGAAGCGGTGCTGGCAAAAATCCGGGAGTTGTAGGCGCGGATGCGGTCTGTGTGCCCCCATCACCCCTGCCCGCCTGCCGCGCCCACACAGGCCAGGACCGTTTGTCTTGCGCCATGATTTCAGCGTCGTCCTGACCGCCCGTTGTGGTGAACCGGAGGATGGAATGCTCGCCGTCGGCGTGTGGCAGGCCGAACTCGACGCCGTGCCGCAGAGCGTTCACCAGCAGGGTGGTCTGACCGTCGTCCTCAAGGGCCAGGTGTACGGGACTGATCTTGCGGAGGTGATGCGGCGGTACCGTCAGCACGGGACAGCCTTTCCCCGGCAGATCGACGGTTCGTTCTCGCTGTTGCTGCTCGATCAGGTGCAGGGCACCGTGCTGGCCGTGACCGACCGGCTGGGCACCCACAAGCTGTACGCCGTCCAGGATGGTGGGCGCGTGACGGTGTCCACGCTGCCGGACCATCCAGATTTTAGCTGGCGACCATATCGCTCCGCCGGTCTGGCCAGCGTCTTGACGAGCGGTATGCTCGTGAATCACCTGACCTTGTACGAGGGGGTACAGAGTCTGGAGCGCGCCAGCCTGCACGAGTTCCAGCGCGGCGGCATTCAGAGCTGTGCGTACTGGCAACTGCGGCCGCCGGGGGGCCTGGATCACCGTCCCGAAGCTGAGCTGCGGCAGGAGTACGCCGAACTGCTCCGGCGTTCGGTGCGCCGCCGGACTGCGGGTCTGACGGGGCCGGTGCACCTTTCCCTGAGTGGCGGCCACGACTCCCGCGGCCTGCTGAGCCTGCTGACCGCGGCGGGCTGTGACGTTCGTACGTTCTCGTATGCGCAGGGTGCCCAGCTCGCGCGCAGCGACGCCAGCATGGCCAGTCCGCTGGCCGAGCAGTACGGCGCGCGTCACGAGCGCGTGCGGGCCTACAGAGGTGACCTGGTGGCCTGCCTTCGCCGCAATGCACGCTGGGGGCGGGGGGCCACCAATTTTTGCGACGAGGTCGACGCCTGGGATACGCTGGCCTCCCAAACCATCACGGATGTGTTCGTGGGCGACGAGATGCATGAGATCTCGCCGTTTCGCCTGCACGACGTCTCCGATTCGCTGGTCCGGTGTCACATTGAACCGTTCAGCAGTCTGGGCACTCTAGCGGCGTGCCTGACGCCAGCCGACCGGCGTGAGCTGGAAACAGCCTGGAGCGCCGCGCTGGGACAGATCCGTGCCCAGGTCACGGGCTATCCTGACCCCTATCAGCAGGACTTCCTGATCATGGCCCAGCAGTACCTGTCCCACAGCCTGCTGCCGTGGCGCGAGCGCTTCGCGGGCCGGATCGCCGCCGTGCACACCCCATACCTGGACGCCGAACTGGCCGAGTTCATCCAGCGGCTTCCGCCCGAACTGCTGGCGGGCAAACGGCTGCTGATCGGCGCCCTGCGGGAACTGGACCCCGACATCTACCGGGTGCCGCTGGCCCGATCGTCGGGCTACGAGACGAATTGGCACGCCGAATTGATCCGGCACCGCGCCGCCGTGAAAGAGGACCTGCTGTCTGGAAACAGTCGACTGGACAGGGTCATCCCGCCGCAGGCCATCGGGGCTGTGCTCGACAGTCTGACCGTGTCCGGTGGGGGCCGGGGGGCGTTCCACGGCGCAGGGCTCAGGGCGGAGGTCCGCCGAACCCTGGGAACCCTGCGGCGCAGCGCAATCGGCCAGCGACTGCTGGGGCCGGTGAGGACCCGGCGAGCCGTTCTGAGCCCCGCCACCTGGCTGTTGCGGGTGCTGACCCTCCGCATCGTGGAGGCCGAAGGTTATTGATTTGGACTGCGCATGCAGGGTGTCGGGAACCCCGTCCATTGCCAGCGGCGCGGGAAGGCGGAGATCCGGACCCCGTGCGAGGCCGATCTGGCAAGCCCTATAGTGCCAGCGGGTCCACCAGCAGCGCGTCCTCGGCCTCGAAGGCTTCAGCGTAACGCACGCGCGCCAGCGTGCCCCAGTAGCTCTGGCGGGCGCGGCGGCGCTCGATGATTTCGGGGGTGACCGTCTCCGACACTGCCTCGCCCGTGAACTGACTTGCGTGGGCGCGCACTGCCGCCTCCCACTGCGCCTGCACCCCGCCGACATCAACCAACAGTCCAGGCTGAATATCCGCGTTGCCCTGGTACAGCAGCGTGCGCGAGATGCGGTGTGGTTCACCGTCCAGATCAGCCCGGCGGAGCTGGGCAAGGTGGACCGCCCGCCGGGCCAGATGGTAGGTGCCGAAGTGGTCCGGATGGCGGTCCCGGTGGTGCGGCACCACCAGCACGCGGGGGCGCACGGCACGCAGGGCGGCGGCCAGGGCATGCGCCCCCGCAGGGGTGTCGGCCAGCTCACCGTCCTTCAGGCCCAGGTTGCCCCGCCAACTCAACCCCATGAGTACTGCGGCCCGCGCGCATTCCTGCACCCGGATCTGCGGGGTGCCCTGGGTGCCGCGCTCACCTCGCGACAGTTCCAGAATGCCGACGGCGCGTCCGGCCTGGGCCAGCCGGATCAGGGTGCCGCCCGCGCCGATCTCGGCGTCGTCGGGATGGGGAGCCAGACATAGCCAGTCCAGCGGCTGGGGAGCGCCGTAGACTGTCTGGAAAGGGAGGAGCGGCGGGTGGGTCATGCCGGACAGCATAGGCGGGATTGCGGTGGTGCGGGACTGTGCTTTTGCCTTGACACCCTGGGGCAGCGTCCATATACTCGCTGAGCCTTTGCGTCAGCAGACGGCGCAGAATTGGGCCAGTGTAGCTCAGTGGTAGAGCAACTGATTCGTAATCAGTAGGTCGTCCGTTCAACCCGGATCACTGGCTCCAAACACCGTCCAGCACGGTAAATTTCCTTCCCGCCCTCGCTGCGGGAAGTCTTTTTTTGGTCACACTGACCAACTGATTGCGTTCATTCCGCCCTTATTCCCCGGAGTCTCTATGCGCTGCCTACGGAAAAAGATCGCTCAGACCGAACGGTGCTTCCTCGCGCTGGTCGTCATCGAGGTGGATGTAGGTCCGCGGTGAGAAGAGAGGGCAGTTCAACTCGCCCCGGCCTTCTGGGATTCAGGCATTAGATCCGGGGTCTTTCGCTCTGACAAGGCCACCACTGTCCAGGCCAGCGCCATCAGCAGAGTCACGCCGCCGGCCACGTTAAAGAACAGGGCCGCCGGATACCGGTCCACCACAGGAGCAAGGGCCAGCAGCGTGACTGGCATTCCCAGCGTGGCGACGGTCATCAACACGCTGAAGGTGCGCCCCAGAAATGCGGGCGGCACCATCTGCTGCATCAGCGTGGTGATGGGTGTGTTGATGGAGGCGATGGCGACGCCCAGCAGCGCCCCTACCCCCAGCAGGGCTGGAGGCGCGGCGAACTGAATCAGCAAGAACAAGGCCCCGCCCAGCAGGGCCAGCCCCAGCGTCACCGTGCGCCGCAGCGGCAGCCGCGCTCCGATCCATGCCAGCAGGGCAGAAGCGGCCAGCATCCCGGCACTCTCGGCGGCGAGGTACTGCCCGTAGCCTGCCGCTGCGGCGCCGCCAAGGAGCAGCTTGGGCAGCAACACCTGCACGGGCGCGAGACTGGCATTCAGCAGCAGGGCAATTACGGGCAGGAACAGCAGGACCCGTGAGCGGCGCATCAACTGGAGGCCGCTGATCACGCTGTCCAGCAGGGACTCGGACGTCTCGCTGCTCCTCTCGCGTGGGGGCAGGGTGACCAGCACGAGCAGCGCGCCCATCACCAGAAAACTGAGGCCGTCGAGCACGATGGCCAGGGCAGGGGAGAAGGCAGTGACCAGATACCCACCCACCAGTGTGCCCAGCAGCCACGCCCCCTGACTGACGCCGCCAATCAGGCCATTGGCCCGCGTCAACTCCTGTTCTGGCACCAGCGCGGGGACGGCGGCGCTGCTGGCCGGTCCGGCGAAGATCCCCGCCAGTCCGGTGAGCACGGCGGCCCCATTGACCAGCCACAGCGGCACCTCGCCCCAGGCCAGGGCCAGCCCGCCCACCGTCAGCTGCAGCAGACCGCGCGCCACATCTGCGCCGATGAGCGGCACTTTCAGATTCATGCGGTCCACCACCGCTCCGGCCAGGGGCAGCAGCAGATTGGGGGCCAGAGCGCAGGCCAGCGTCAGCGCCATCTGGCCCGCCGAGCCGGTCTGGTGCAGCACCAGGAAACTCAGGGCAATGCCGGCCAGCGCCGAGCCCAGCTGGCTCTGGGCGGTGCCGAGCAGCCAGATCACAAAGGAACGGTTCCAGAGGGTGGAGGGCATGCAGCACTATGTGCGGCGCCAACTCTAGATGGAAGGCGGTTTCTGGAGAAGCGGCCCGCTAAGCTCGGGACCATGGATGATGTGCAGACGGCGAACACCGCGCAGGCGGCCCTGCTGCTGGACGTGTCCCTGCGCCCATTGCTGGACTTCCTGATGGACGCGGAACGCAGCGCCTCGGAAACCGCTGCCCACCTGAGCGTCAGTCTGCAACGTGCCCATTACCTGCTGGGCAAACTGGAACGGGTTGGGATCGCCGTGATCGGGCGTACGGACGCCCGTGCGGGCCGGGCCATCAAGCGCTACCGCATGGCCGGTCGGTGGTTCATTCCCTACGAGGTGGCTGGGGCAGAGACCCTCGAAGCCTTCGCCTCGGATCAATTGATGCCCCGATTTGAAACCTTGATTGGCCATAGCGTCCGGGTCCTGCGCGAACGCTCGCCGCACTGGGGCTTCTGGCTGGAGAGCAGTGCGGAAAATGTTCACCTGCTGATCGGTGACGAACATGGTCCGGCCCATGAGCTGCTTTTCGGCGATGAACCGTTCTTCTTAAACATTGGGCATCTGCACCTGAGCCGTGACAGGGCCAATGAACTCAAGCGCCGCTTGTGGGCAGTGCTGGAAGATTTTGAAGCTGAGGAAAGACCGGGCGCGCCCGAATACACCATCGCGCTGATGCTGGTGCGCGGCGCGGTGAATTGAGACACGGCCCAGCAGGCCCCGGCTCAAGTCAATCGAGCAGCAGGAGACCGGACAGGGACGCACGTCGCCGGCCACCCCAGCGGCGTCCCGCTCTATCGCTGTAGACGCAAGGCCACCGTGGATCGCACAAGAAAATGAGCCTTCAAAAGCGGTCGGCGGTGCAACGACGCTTGTAAAATGTCTTGCACTTCCTTACAATGCTGTAAAATTAAATTCAAGAACAATTTCATCCGGGATCCAACTCGCATTCGGTCAGTCCCACACGGTTATCGACAAGGAGTATTCATGCTGGCAGGTTTCTGCTTTCGGCATTCTCGCGCCTCCGCCATCACCTCAGGCCTCCTTTGCCGTGCCGGGGCGTGCCATGCGGCTTGAGCGCGCCGAACTTCGCGTGGTGTCGTTGCCCCTCCTGAAGCCCTTCCGGACCTCGTTTGGCGTCATGACCGACAAGAACTTTGTGTTACTGAGGCTGTTCGGCGAGGGCCTGGAAGGGGTGGCCGAGGGGGTCATGGACCTGCGCCCGGACTTCCGCGAGGAAACCATCAGCGGCGCGCTGGCCCTGCTTCAGGACACGGTACTGCCGGGCGTCCTGGGCCGGAGCTGGGCCAATCCCGAGCAGCTGATGCGCCATCTGTCGGGCATTCGCGGCAACCGGATGGCGCTGGCCACCGTGGAGATGGCGTTCTGGGATTTGTGGGCCAGAAGCCTGGAGCAGCCCCTCTGCGCCGTGTTGGGTGGCGTGCGCGACGCGGTGAATGTGGGCGTGTCTTTGGGTATTCAGAAATCGGTGGAGGCCACCGTGGACAGCGCCGTGTCGCACGCTGAGCAGGGCTACAAACGCATCAAGCTCAAGATTCAGCCGGGCTGGGACGTGGACGTGGTGCGGGCCGTCAAGGCGGCGCTGCCGAACACGCCCGTCACGGTAGATGCCAATGCCGCCTACACCCTGGCGCACCTGAATACGCTGCGTGAGCTGGACACGCTGGGGCTGGACTACATCGAGCAGCCGCTGGCCTGGAACGACATGCGCGATCACGCCAAGCTGCAGGCACTGATGAACACGCCGCTGTGCCTGGACGAGTGCATCACCACGGCGCAGGACGCCCGCAAGGCGCTGGAAACGGCCGCCTGTCGACTGGTCAACATCAAGGTGGGGCGGGTGGGCGGCCACCTGGAAGCCCGGCGCGTGCATGATGTGGCGGCAGCCTTCAACGCCCCGGTGTGGTGCGGCGGCATGCTGGAAAGCGGTGTGGGGCGCGCGCACAACATCCACCTGGCGACGCTGGAGAACTTCAGTAAGCCCGGCGACACCAGCAGCTCCTCGCGGTACTGGGCGCGTGACCTGATTCATGAGGCGCTGGAAACCACGGACGGGGTGATGCCCGTGCCTGCCGGTCATGGCATCGGCGTGACGCTGGATCTGCCCTTTCTGGACAGCGTCACGCAGCAGAAATTCGAGGTTGGTCCGGCCCGGCAGCCCGTGGCGGGACGCTGAACGTGACCCGGCCCGCCGCCAGCCCCATGCCTCACGGCGGCCTGACGCTGCGTGAGCTGCGCGGCCCGCAGGAGCTGGCGGCGACGATACCGCTGGCCCACGCCATCTGGGGGCAGACCGACCGGCCCGAGGACACAGTGATGCTGCGCGTCATCCAGTATGTGGGCGGCCTGGTGGCCGGGGCCGTGGACGCGCAGGGGCAGATCTGGGCGTACCTGGAAGCCCTGCCCACTTCAACAGTCGGCGTGCAACACTCGCACCGCATGGGCGTGCATCCAGCCTGCCGCCAGCAGCGCCTCGGCGAGCGCCTCAAGCACTTTCAGCGGCAATGGTGCCTGGAGCGCGGCATCACGCACGTGCACTGGACCTTCGATCCGCTGCTGGCCGTCAACGCGCACCTCAACATCCACCGTCTGGGCGCGGTGGTCCGCACCTACCTGCCCGATCAGTACGGCGACATGGAAAACATCAGCGCAGGCGCGGCTTCGGACCGGTTGGAAGCCGTGTGGCATCTGAACAGCCCGCGTGTAGAGGCTCATCTGGCCGGACGGGCGGACGAGGCGTGGCCGGAGGGCGAGGCATTCCATCCCTTGCACGCTGACCTGCCGGAGAGGTTGCCGCGTGCGCTGGCGATGGGCGTGCCGGCGCAGGACTATTACGCTCTGCTGCGCGATGACCGCGCCCTGGCCGTGGAATGGCGGCGGCGCACGCGCCCCGTCTTCACGCGGCTGTTCAGCGAGGGCTACTCGCTCGTGGACGTGGACCTGGCCCGCCGCCAGTACCTGTTCACGCAAGAGGTTGTGTGCTGAGCTTCATCCTGCGCCGTCTGCTGGCGCTGCCGCTGATCTTGCTGGCGGTGACGTTCCTGATCGTGCTGGTGATGCAGCTGATTCCGGTGGAGCAGCGCGCCGTGGCCTACACCACCGATCTGGCGCAGCTGGGGCGCATCCCGGAGATCATCAAGACCAACCACCTCGACGCCAGCGTGTTCGAGCAGTACTGGAGGTGGCTGGGGCTGGCCCTGGGCGGCAACCTGGGCTTCTCGCGCACCAGTGGGCAGCCAGTCCTGGAAACCCTGCTGGCACGCTTTCCCGCCACGCTGGAGCTGACGCTGTTCACCCTGGTGCCGCTGATCAGTCTGAGCGTGTGGCTGGGTTCAAAGGCCGCCGTACAACGGGGCAAGACCGCCGACGCCATCGTCCGCGTGATCGCGGTGGTGGGCTACAGCACCCCCAGCTTTGTGCTGGGCGTGTGGCTGCTGGTGATCTTCTACGGCGCACTGAACCTGCTGCCCGGCACCGGCAATCTCAGCAACGACAGCGCCATCTCTTTCTTGACTGGCGAGATCAAACGCGTGACGGGCCTGACCACCATCGACGCGCTGCTGGCGGGTCGCCCCGATGTCTTCTGGGACGCCCTCAAGCACCTGATCATGCCGGTGTTCACCTTGATGGTGGTGGGCAGCGCTGGACTGATCAAGGGAACGCGCACCAGCATGCTCGAAGCCCTGAACAGCGACTACATCCGCACGGCCCGCTCCAAGGGCATGACCGAGAAAGTAGTGATCCGCAAGCACGCCCGGCGCAATGCCCTCCTGACCATCATCACGCTGGCAGGCCTGAGCGTGTCCGGGCTGTTGCAGGGCGCGGTGATTGCAGAGACGCTGTTCGGCTATCCCGGCGTTGGGGCGTGGGCGGCGCAGGCGGCGGCGTTGGGAGACCTGCCGGGCGTGCTGGGCTTCGCGCTGCTGGCCGCGACCATCGTGGTGTTGATCAATCTGGCGATTGACCTGGCTTACACGGTGATTGACCCGCGCGTGAGGTACGCATGACTGTCGTCCGTGGAGCAGGGGTCCGCACCGTCAAGGCGAGGGCGCAGGGCGGCTTCTGGGCCAGGCTGTTCCGGCACAACCGGCTGGCCCGTGTAGGCGCGGTGCTGGTCAGCTTTTTTCTCCTGATCACGCTGCTGGCCCCGGTGCTGGCCCCGCCTCAGGGCAACTGCCGCCGGGCGCTGGGCATGGGCGAGGCCCAGACCATTCCCGGCCCGCTGGCGTACCTGCGCGAGGTGGTGGCGACGCCGGACGCGTGTCTCCAGATGCCGCGTGTCGGCTTCGCTGCGCAGCCCAACCCACCCGCCGCCGACGCCCCGCTGGGCCGGGTAAACGGCTACGATATCCGCTACGGACTGGTCTGGGGCACGCGCACGGCCATTTTCCTGGGCCTGACCGTGCTGGCGATCACCGTGACCGTCGGCGCGCTGGTGGGCCTGACCGCCGGCTTCCTGGGCGGCGTGACCGACAACCTGCTGATGCGCCTGACCGACGTGATCTTCGCCTTTCCTGCGCTGGTGCTGATCCTGGTGCTGGTGGCGGCGCTGGGGCCGGGGCTGCTGAACATCATCATCGCCCTGAGCCTGGTGTCGTGGGCGGGGCTGGCGCGCGTGGTCCGCTCGGAGGTGCTGCGCCTGCGCGAGCTGGAATTCGCGGCGGCGGCTCAGAGCCTGGGAGCCAGCCGGATTCGCGTGGCCCTGCGCCACGTCCTGCCCAACGCGATTGGCCCGCTGCTGACCATCGTGGTGCTGGAAATGGGCAGCCTGCCCATCGTGGCCGGAACGCTGTCCTTCCTGGGTCTGGGCACGCCGCTGGGCTACGCCGACTGGGGCCAGCTGATCGCCCTGGCCCAGAAGTGGATTCAGGGGCCGCCGGGCGAACCATTTGCGTACTGGTACGTCACTCTCTTTCCGGGCCTGTGCATCTTCGCCTACAGCCTGGGCTGGAGCCTGCTGGGCGACAGCCTGGCCGAGGCGCTGGACCCCAGGAACCGCTGATGCCGCCGCCCGGTCCGTCTCCCTAGCTTTGAACCTCCACGCCTCTGTCGGCCCCTCTTTCGCTCGCCCCCTCACTCCTGTGGAGGTTCACCCATGAAACGTTCTCTGCCCTGCCTGACGCTGGCCCTCATCGCTTCAAGCGCCCTGGCAACCCCGAAGGACGCGCTGGTCTACCAGATCGCCTCGGCCACCGCCAGCGTGGAACCTGCACAGGCTATTGCGACCTGGGACGTGCTGCCCGTTCAGCAGATGTTCGAGGGGCTGTACCTCAACAACTTCGGCAAGTACGAGCCGCTGCTCGCCACCTCCTTTACCCAGAGTAAGGACGGCAAGGTCACGACCTTTACCCTGCGCAAGAACGTGAAGTTCCACGACGGCACTGGCATGACCTGCGCCGACGCGGAATATTCGCTGCGCCGCACCTTCCTGGTGGGCAGTGAAACCTCGCTGGCCGCGCAGATTCGCGCCAACCTGCTGAGCATTCCCGGCTTCACCCCGGACGTCAAGAAGACCTACACCTTCGCCAAGCTGGCGAACACCGTCAAGTGCAACGCGGCGGGCCAACTGGTGCTGACGCTGGACCGCAATGTGCCCAGCCTGCTCGACTCCATCACCCAGACCTACATCGTGCCGATGAAGACGCTGGTGGCTGGCGGCGACTGGAGCGGCACGGCCAAGGATTTCGGCGCCTTTCTGGGCAAGGACGTGTCCAACTCAGTGATGGCACAGAAGCCGGTGGGCACCGGGGCGTATGGGTTCGTGGCGCGCGATCCCAGCCGCTTCGTGATGAAGGCCTTTGACGGCTACTGGGGCGGCGCACCCGCGCTGAAAAACGTGATCCTGCAAAAGGTGGACAGCGACACCGCCCGCGTGCTGGCCCTGCAAAAAGGCGACGCCGACATTGCGCTGATCCCAGACCGCGACACCCTGGCCAAGCTCAAGGGCGTGTCCGGCGTGACCGTCTATGAGGATCTGCCCACCCGTGACCTGACCAGCGTGGTGCTGTTCAACCAGAACATCAAGGACGACAAGCTGCTGCCCGCCGGTCAGCTGGCCGAGAACAACATCCCCGCCAACTTTTTCAGCGACATTCACGTTCGCAAGGCGTTCGCGGCGATGTTCGACACCAAGACCTTTGTCAAAGACGGCCTGCAAGGCTTTGGTTTGAGCCGCAACACCACCCTGCCGCCGAACAACTGGGCCGACGACAAGACCCTGAAGCCCCCCGCCTACAGCCTCAAGACCGCTGAGGCCGAACTCAAGCAGGCGTTCGGCGGCAAGCTGTGGACCACCGGCTTCACCATTCCCCTGTCCACCTTCGGTGGCAGTGGGCTGTCTCAGGTGGTGGCCGGCATCTACAAGCAGAACATCGAGCAACTGAATCCCAAGTTCCACGCCACGGTCAGCACCCTGGAATTGAGTGCGGCCAACGCGTCCTTGCTGGGGGGCAAGCTGCCCTTCGGGGCGCTGACCTGGGGCGGCGCGGATCCTGACACCAACCTGCGCGGGCTGTACAGTTCCAGTGGAATCCTGGGCGCGGCCACCAACATCAAGGATCCCAAGATGGAACAGATGCTGGACAAAGCCCGCGACACCGTGGGGCAAAGTGCCCGCAAACCGCTGTACAAGGCGCTGCTGACGTACCTCAACGCGCAGACCTACGCGCTGCCGCTGCCGCAGCCGCTGGTGTTTGCCGCCACCACCTCGGCCCTCAAGGGCTACCCGGAATTCAACAAGACCAACCTGTTCCGAGTGCTGAGCAAGTAGCCGCTGCAGGGCTGCCATGTTTCCCGCGCCGTGCCCGTCCGTGCACGGCGACAGAAAGTATCGGTCCCGGCCACCCGTTCGCCCGCCTCCATGTCCCAGATTTGAGGAGAACCCCATGACCGCAACCACCCCGAAAAGCACCACCGAACTTGCCGCCGCCTTCGAGCAGGAGGCCCAAAGGCTCCTGGCCGAATACAAGGTTCCCGGCATCACGCTGGGCCTGCTGACCCCGGACGGCGATCACTTCGTCAACTTGGGCGTGACCAGCGTTGAAAACCCGCTGCCGATTGATTCGGACACCATCTTCCAGATCGGCAGCACCACCAAGACGCTGACCTCGCTGACCTGCTCGGTGCTGGTGGAACAGGGCAAGCTGGACTTGGACGTGCCGGTGCGGACGTATCTGCCGGACTTCAAGCTGAAAGACGAGTCGGTGGCGGCGGCCCTGACGACGCGCGACGTGCTGACCCACCAGGGCGGGTTCCAGGGGGATCTGTTCGAAGACACGGGCGAGGGGGACGACGCCGTGGCGAAGGTGCTGGACAAGCTGGCCGAATCGCCCCAGGTGGTGCCGCTGCGCGGCCACTGGAGCTACAACAACGCGGGCTTCTTCGTGGCCGGGCGGGTGATCGAGGTGGTCACCGGCCAGACCTATGAGGCGGCCGTGACCGAGCTGGTGCTCAAGCCGCTGGGCATGGATCACACCTTCTTCTTTACCAATGAGATCATGACCCACCGCTTCGCCGCCGGACACAACAAGATTGACGGTGACATGGTGGTGCAGCGCCCGTGGATGATGATGCGCTCGGCGGCTCCGGCGGGCAGCAGCTGCTCTTCTACCGTCACCGACATGGCGAAATACGCCCACTACATCATGTCGGGCACCATGCCGGAAATGGCGGCGGCCCAGGAGAACGCGGCGGACGACGCTCAAGTGCCCGAAACGCCCACGCTGGGCGGGCTGGACCGCACCCATCTGTGGACGCCGGTGCGGCCCGTGGGTGTCGGCATCAATTCCTTTCCCGGTGAGGAGGGGCAGGTGGGCCAGAGCTGGTTCATCGATCAGTACCCGGACGCGCTGATCATCAGCCACGGCGGTACCACGCTGGGTCATCAGTCGGACTTCTGGGTGTCGCCGGACCGGGGGGTGGGCTTTATTGCCATGACCAATGCCAGCAACGGCCACGCCATGAACCGCAAGCTGGGCGAGTGGGTCAAGCGTGAGCTGCTGGGCCTGGTCAAGCCGGAACGCGCGGCGGTCAAATTGGAAGCGGGCCAGCTTGACCTGTTCTCAGGCACCTACGACGTGATCGGACAGACCTACAAGATCGAGGCCCAGGTGCAGGACGGTCAACTGGTGCTGGTGATTCCCAACACCACGTCGGGCGGCACCGAGAATCTGGCTCTGCGTTTTATCGCCCCCCAGCGCGCCATCGTGGTGGGCGGCGACGCTGACGGGCTCGGCGTGGAATTCCTGATGAAAGGCGACGAGGTGGATTTTCTGCGCTTTGGGGCGCGGCTGTACCCCCGTGCGAGTGCCGACGCGGCCAGCGCCAGTCTGCCGGTGGACGCCTTGTGAGTCAAACCTGGATTACGGGCGGCACCGTGATCGACGGTACGGGCGCCCCTGGTCGGCGGGCCGATCTGCTGATCGACGGCGAGCGCATCGTCCGCATCGGCGAACCGGGCAGCCCCGCACCGGATGGGGCCGTGGTGATCAACGCTACCGGGATGGTGGTGGCTCCGGGCTTTATCGACGTGATGAGCCACAGTGTGTCCAGCCTGCTGGGCGACGGTCTGAGCGTGGGCAAGGTCACCCAGGGCGTAACCACCGAGATCATGGGTGAGGGCTGGACCCCGGCCCCGGCAGTGCCGGGTGAGGCCCATGCCTTTCCGGTTCATGGCCTGCCCAATGACGACGAAAGTTGGAAAGCACGCGCGAACGGCTGGTCACGTTTCGGCGACTGGATGGCCGCGCAGGCGGAGGTGGGCGCCGCCGTCAACTTCGGCTCCTTCCTGGGGGCCACTACCGTCCGGATGATCGGCAAGGGCCACGCGGCGGGCGAGGCGACGCCGCAGGAACTGGACGAAATGCGCCGCGTGACCTGTGAGGCCATGCAGGACGGCGCGTTTGGCGTCGCCAGCGCGCTGATCTACCCGCCCGGCAGCTACGCCAGCACCGATGAACTGGTGGCGGTGTGCGAGGAGGTGGGCCGCGCGGGGGGCATCTACATCACCCATATGCGCTCGGAGGGGGCGGCGATTCTGGACGGCTTCGCTGAGGCCTTGGAGATCGCGCAGCGCAGCGGGGCGCGGCTGCACCTCTACCATCTCAAGGCGGCGGGCGCTCCGGCGTGGCCGCAGATGCAGACCCTGATCGAACGCATCAATGCCGGGCGTGCGGCGGGGCAGGACATTCACGCCGACATGTACCTGTACACGGCGGGCGGCACCGGTCTGGCCGCCTCCTGTCCACCGTGGGCCAGCGAGGACGATCGGCTCAAAGAGCGGCTGCGCGATCCCGCCACCCGTGCCAGCATCCGGGCCGCCATGCTCGAACCCGATGGCACCTGGGAACCGCTGGGCAACCTGGCCGGGCCGGAAGGCGTGTATCCGGTGGGGTTGAAACGGCCCGAACATGCCGAATACCTTGGCAAATCGCTGGCCGAGATTGCCGCACTGCGCGGCCAGGACTGGATCGACGCGGCACTGGATCTGATCGAGTCCGAGCCGGACGGTGTCGGTACCATGTACCACCTGATGACAGAGGAGAACATCCAGCTTCAGCTCAAGGAACCCTGGGTGATGCTGGGCTCCGACGCGGCGGGGGACGATCCTGGCGAACAGGACGGTGGCTTTGCGGGCGGCCATCCGCGCGCGCTGGGCAACTTTACCCGCCTGCTGGGCCGCTACGTGCGCGAGCTGGGCCTGCTGAGCCTGGAGGAGGGCGTGCGCCGCATGACCAGCCTGCCCGCCGAGCATCTGGGCCTGACCGACCGGGGTCAGTTGCGCGAGGGAGCCTACGCCGACGTGGTGGTTTTCGATCCGCAGACCATCAGTGACCGGGCCACCTACACCGAGTCCAACCGGCTTTCCGTAGGCGTGCGCGACGTGTGGGTGAACGGGGTGCAGACCCTCAGAGGCGGCAAGCATACGCTGGCCTTGCCGGGCAAGCGGCTGTATGGGCCGGGGGCGGGCAGGTTCGTGGCCTCATGACCACTGCCGCTTCCCTCTCGCCTGCCGAATCCACTTCATCGTCGGCAGTGGACCAGCTGCGCGCGGGCCTGGAAGATTTCGGACGGCGTGATCAGCAGATCGCACGGTATGTCATCGATCATGCCGAGGAGATCCCCTTTCTCAGCGCAGGAGAAATCGCCGAATCGCTGGCGGTGAGCGGCGCGGCCATTACCCGCTTTGCTCAGCGCGTCGGCTTTGAGGGCTACCCCCACCTGCAGCGGGTGATTCGCCAGGACCTGCGCGCCACGCTGGGCATGAAGCAGCCGGGCAGCGAGGACAGCGTGGTGGCCCGCTTCTGGGCCAGTGAGCACGCCAATCTGGAGGCCCTCCAGGATATTCCCGAAGCCCGGCTGCTGGCCTTTGCCCGTGCCATCGCTGCCGCCAAACAGGTGTGGGTGGTGGGCGCGCGTTCGTCGTACGGCATCTCGCTTCTGGCTGAAACCATTCTGGCGTCGTTCCGTCCGCATGTCCGGGCCTACTCTGCCGACCTGCTGCTCAGCCGCCCCGAACAACTGCTGGAGGTCACCCCACAGGACGTGGTCGTGGCCTTTACCCTGCGGCGATATAGCCGTGCCACCACACGAATGGTCCGCGCCCTGCACAAGCAGGGAGTTCAGGTTCTTCTGATCACCGATCAGGGCGCGTCACCGCTGAGTAAGGTTGCCCATCAATGTCTGCAACTGCCCACACACGGCACGGACGTGCTGGCGTCACTGGCTCCCTTCGTCAGCGTCATCACGCTGCTGGCCTCCCTGGTGGCCCACGAGTTGGAGGGCGGTCATCTCAAGCAGGCCGAAGCGCTGAACGCCGATTTTGGTGTGTATGAGTATTGAGGCGGATTCATCTGATCGCCTGACATAACGCATGCAGGGGAGCAGGATCATCGTCAGTTTGGATTTACCCATCCGGGACGTATTGAAGAGAGACCGTCTCTAGTGGGGGATGAAGTCCACCTTCTCCGCCTTGAAATCCCACGGGCTGACCTTAGCGGCCACGCACATGGCAGCACCTAGGCACATCGACAAATTGGAGATGTGCCGGGTTGGGTGTTGCTGGCAGGTGAGCGTCTGCGCTTTTCTCCCGATGCTGGGTTGGACACAACTTTGCGCGCCTGAGCAGTTACCCCACTCTCGTCGGGCATCTGGGACGGGCACAGAGCAAGCACGCATTGCTGGCCGCGCGTGGCATGCCCCCCGGTCCGGTCAGGACACAGCGGTCCCGGCCGGCCGCACGCGCACCCGCGTGTTGTGGAAGGTGCTGCCCCCGCCCAGGTCGGTGAGTGTCTGGGCGGTCAGGGTATTGATGCTCTGGCCGTCCGGCGCCGACAGGCCCCACCACGTGCCCTCCACCACCACCACGCCCGGCTGCGTGGCCCCGGTCACCCGCACGCGGCGCTGAACCCGGCCCACCTCGGATTCCAGGGAGGCAGAGTCCCCGTCGCTCAGCCCGGCGGCCTGCGCGTCGTCGGGATGGATCAGCATTTGGGGTTCGCCGCCCTCGGCGCGGGTGAGGTTGGGCAGGTTGCCGTAGGTGCTGTTCAGGAAGTGATGCGCCGGCGGGGTCAGCAGCCGCAGGGGATAGGCGTCGTTCAGGGCGGCCTGCGCCTCGCGGTGAACCGGGGCGGGTGAGAGCTGCACCCGGCCGCTGGGGGTCTCCGCCCCGTGGGCATACGGCAGGAAGGGCGTGGGCAGGTTCAGGCGCACGCTGCCCTCGGCCTTCAGCCGCTCCGGGGTGATCCCCGCCAGGTATGGGTGGCCGCTGTCCAGCACGGCCTCCAGCAGGTCATCCACGCTCCAGTACACGCTCGGCTCGGTCACGCCCAGGCGGCGGGCCAACTGTTGAAACACCCAGGAGTTGGGCCGCGTCTCGCCGGGGGCCTCCAGCTCGGCGGGGTTGTAGCCCAGCCAGTGGTGGCCGTAACTGGTGTACACGTCGGCGTGTTCGGCAAAGGTCGTGGCGGGCAGCACGTAGTCGGCCAGCCGGGCCGTCTCGGTCATGGCCTGCTCCAGCACCACCACCAGCAGGTCAGGGCGCTCCAGGCCGGCGCGCACGCCGCCCGAATCGGGGGCCACCACCGCCGGGTTGCAGTTGTAGATCAGCGTGGCGCCCAGTCCGGCGGCGGGCTTCAGGGCGTCCGAGAAGGCGTTCATGTTGATGTGCGGCGCGTCCTCCCGGATCAGGTGGGCCGCGCCCAGCCGCGTACGGTTGAGCTTGAAGGCCCCGCTGCTGCTCAGGACGCAGCCGCCGCCCGGCACGCGCCAGTCGCCGGTCAGCGCCGGGATCAGGGTGACGGCCCGCAGGTTGGTGCCGCCGTATTCGTGGCGGGTCATGCCGTAGCCCACCCGGATGTAGGTGGGCCGGGTGGTGCCGATGGCGCGGGCGAGATCCTGCACCTCCGCCACGCTCAGGCCGGTCGTGGCGGCCGTGCGCTGCGGCGTCCACTCGCGGGCGGCCTCCCGCAACTCCTCGACGCCCTGGGTCGCCTCGGCGATGTAGGCGTTGTCAGTCCAGCCGTGGGCGAACAGCTCGTGCATCACGCCCAGCGCCAGCGCGGTGTCGCTGCCGGGCCGGAGTTTGAGGTGCGTGTCGGCGTAGGCGGCGCTGCGGTTGCGGTAGGGATCAATGCAGATGATCCTGGCCCCAGCCTTGCGGGCCGCCGTGAGTTCGGGGGTCAGGTGGCTGTGGGTGCTCAGGCTGTTGATGCCCCACAGCACGATCAGTCGGGCGTGGCGCACGTCCGCCGGGTCCACCGCGTAACGCGCGCCGTAACCCATGGCCCAGGCCTCGGTACCGGCGGTGGCGCAGATCGTCTCGTCCAGTTCCGGGGTGCCCAGGGCGCGGAACAGCGCGTGGACGTGGGCGCCTTCCATCAGGCCCATCGTTCCGGCGTAGTGGTAGCGCAGGATGCTCTGCGGGCCACGGGTGTCCAGCAGCGTCCGCAGGCGGGCGGCGATGTCGCCAAGCGCCGCGTCCCAGCTCACGCGCTCGAACACCGGCTCGGCGTCGGTCTTCGGGTTTATGCGCCGCAGCGGATACAGGGGACGGTCTGGGTGGTTGGCCCGCGCCGGGTAATGCACCGTCTTGGCACAGGCAAAGCCCCGGGTGTAGGGGTGGTCGGCGTCTCCCGTGACCTTGAGCATTCGCTCCTTTCCGTCCTCGCCGCGCCCGAGCGTGACCCGCAGGCGGCAGGCGTCGGGGCAGTCCAGCGGGCAGGTAAGCAGCACGTCGCGCGTGGGGGCAGAGGCGGTCATGCCGGAAGTCTACGCGGCGCGGCCTCAGGCTGAGCGAGTGTGGGGTTCATCTGGCTCTGTCCCGGTTTTCAGTGTGACCGGCGGGCAAATTCAGTGGCACGTGGACCGCCGAAACCCTTGACCCACAGCACGCCCGACAACCCTTGAGGACCGCCAACACCTCCAGGTTCCCGATTAGACTGTCCGGGTGATCACCCTTGAAGACGTCCGTGGGGCTGCTGGGAGGCTCGCGCCGCATATTCACCGGACGCCGGTCCTGTCCTCTGGATCGCTGGACCGGCTGCTGGACCGCGAACTGCTGTTCAAGGGTGAACACCTGCAGAAGACGGGCAGCTTCAAGGTGCGCGGGGCGCTGAATGCGGCGTTGCAGCTTGGCGCCCCGCGCGGCCTCGTGACCCTGTCCAGCGGGAATCACGCGCAGGGGGTGGCCTTTTCCTCGCGCGTGCTGGGCGTGCCCTGTGTCGTCGTGATGTACGAGGACGCCAGCGAGACGAAGAAGGCGGCGGTGCGTTCCTACGGCGCGACCGTCGTGGACGAGGGCGTGACCCGGCTCAACGGCGAGGCCCGCGTGCGTGACATCGCCGCCGAGCGGGGCTTTCACTACATCCATGCCTACGACGACGCACACGTGATGGCCGGACAGGGAACCCAGGCGCTGGAATTTACCGAGCAGGCCGATGCGCCCGACGCGGTGCTCGTCGCGGTGGGGGGCGGCGGCATGATCAGCGGCATCGCCACCGTGATCAAGGCAGTGTGGCCGAGCACGCGCGTGATTGGGGTGGAGCCTGAGGCGGCCGACGACACGCGGCGCAGCCTGCTGGCGGGGCGGCGGATCCGGCTGGACGCGCCGCCCCGCACCGTTGCAGACGGCGTGCAGACCATGATGCCGGGCGCGCTGACCTTTCCCGTCGTGCAGAAGTCTGTGGACGAGGTGCTCGCCGTGCGCGAGGAGAGCATTCTGGAGGCGCAGCGCCTGATGATGCGGCACCTCAAGCAGGTCGTAGAGCCCACCGCAGGCCTGACGCTCGCGCCGCTGCTGGAGGGCGCCGAATTGCCGCGTCGCCTGGGGCTTTTCGTTTGCGGTGGCAACTGGCTGCCCTGACGCAGGGGGCATGGTAGAACCTCCCCCATGTCACGCCAGAGCTTCACCCCGGAACGTGCCCCGGCCGCCGCCGACCCCTACTCGCATGCCGTCCGCATTGGCCCGTTCGTCCACACGGCGGGCCAGGTGGGCGTGGACCCGGCAACCCGTCAGGCCCGCGAGGGCGTGGAGGCGCAGACCCGGCAGGCGCTGGACAACCTGCGCGTCGCCCTGGCGGCCGCCGGGGCCAGCATGGATGACGTGCTGCGGGTGGGCGTCTACCTCACCCGGGCTGAGGACTTCGCGGCGATGAACGCCGTGTACCGCGAGTTCTTCGACGCGCCGTATCCGGCCCGCAGCACCGTGTACGTGGGCCTCAATCCGGGCCTGCTGGTGGAGATTGACGCGCTGGCCGTCCTGGAGCCCTGACGCCGCTCAGCCTGGACCGGCCAGGAGGCACAGCGTCCTGACCGAGGCGGCGGGCAAGGTCTGGGGTGGGTGTGCAGTGACGAGCATGACGTGATCCTGGTGGTGAATTCTCGTAGCGCCCGCGCAGTTCTAGCTGACGTGATGATTCGCCCCCTGGGGACCGCAGGGCTATGGCGCGCGACCCAACCACGGGCCGGCCCCTTGCCGTCTTCCCGCGTGCTGGCCGGTGCCTCCAAGTTCGCGCGACGTGAAGCAGGAGCATTGCCTCAGGTGGCAGATGCTGTTCGCGTGGTTTCGGCGCTGCAGGAGGCCTGCGGCCTGGCGGCGGACAAGGTGCGGGGCCATGCGCTGCTGCGGGCCGCTCCAGCGGGTTGCGGGCCGGGGCGACGGCCCCTGGCTGGCCTCTGGCTCTCTCTGCCCTTCTGTACGCTTGCTTACAGAATGCTGGTGGGTATATGCTTTTTTTGGCGTTGAGCCCCCTTGCCCAGCGACAGATGAGGTGCGCCTATTGCCAAGCCCTGGCCCCTTGATTGTTTGGTTGCGGACCCCCGCCCGTGTCCTGCGAGCGCCCTGATATGGGGTGACTGGAGTTGCAGAGCAGACCGACCGGAACAGTCCTCCGGGTGACTTCCAGGACTGGCCAGCTGCGTTTTTGGTCTTGACCTTTCAAGGAACAAGGAGGACGACATGTCCGACCCCACGACCCGGCAAACCCCGCTGCTGTACGTCACCGCCATAACCGCGCTCCTGTCCGGCTGTACCCCGATGCCTGCTCCGGTGGTTCATCAGGGAACCGTTGTGGCGCAGGGGTTGAACGGTCCGCAGGGCGTGCATGTCAGCGCAGATGGAACCCTCTGGATCGCGGATTCCGGCACAGGTGGACCTGGGACGTTTACCACGCCGGGTGGCCCCGGCAGCACTGAGCCGACGACCAACAACTACGGGGATACCGCGCGCCTCGTGCGGGTGAGTCCGGGTGGTGTGTCTACCGATGTCGCCATGCTGCCCTCGGTGGCGGGTGCCGAGGGGGCTGAAGGTGCCAGCCGGGTGGCGGATCTCGGCGGGAAGCTCTACATCACCAGCGGACACTGGAGCGCAGGTGCCAGCATCGAGCAACTGCCCAAGACAACGGCTCTTCTGCGCCTTGATGGAAACTCCACCACGGAGATCGCCAATTTCTGGACCTTCGAGAAAGCGAATGACCCGGACAAACAGGGGGCAGACTCACATGCCTATGGTCTGGCGGCCGGCCCGGACGGCAAGCTCTGGGTGACCGATGCAGGCGGAAATGACCTCTTGCGTGTGGACCCCATGACAGGCATGATCGCTCTGGTCACGGTCTTCGACAACCTTCCCAACGCCAACCCTGGTCCCGGAGTTCCTCCAAGCTCGCAGGCGGTCCCGACGGGCATCGCTTTCCTGAACGATGGAGCGGCGTATGTGTCGCTCCTCCCCGGCTTTCCCTTCACCCCGGGTTCGAGCAAGGTGGTGCGGGTGGCGAGTGATGGCAGCAAGACCGATTACGCCACCGGTCTGACCATGACCACCGACCTCAGAACCGGACCGGACGGCAACCTGTACGCTGTCGAGCTCGGCGAATTTGGAGAGCAGGGGCCAACCCCTGGGACCGGTTCGGTGATTCGCATCAAGGCGGGCGGCGTCAAGGAGACGGTCTTGAGCGGCTTAGATACCCCCACAAGTCTGGCCTTCAACCAGAACGGAGACGCCTTCATTACTGTGGGTGGGGCCGCCGCTCCCGGAACAGGTCAGGTGCGGCGCTGGGACAAACTCACCACTAAGGCCGCGCTCACGCCCTCTGCCCTTTCGCAGTGATCCCCCGCCGGTGGGCCATGGTTCTGCCCCCGTTCGCTGTGCCCTGGAGATCTTCAAGAGTTACTGCATCCGGCTGAGTCGGCGTGGGACAGGGAGCGCGCAGGTGACTGGGGCCGGAACGGGCGCGGCATCTGAGCACCTCCTACAGTCAGGACGTGTGGCAGACGCTGGATGCGGCCCTGTTCGCGGGGAGGCCCAGCGTCGCCCCCTGGATGCCTGGCCTGATTCAGGGCTCGAAGGCAGTGCCGGAAAAGTTCCAGCCCCTGAGCTCACCGCTGGCCCAGGGGCGGCTGGGCGAGGACACGCTGACGCGGCTGTTCATGGTGAACCCCCTTGTCGGGGTGGACCTGATCAAGGATGGCTTTCTGAACTCAGATTCGGAGCCGGCAGAGCCGAAGCGTGAGGCCCATGAAGATTTGCTGGCCATGCTGGACACGCTGACGCCGGAAGACCGGGCGGGCACACTGCACAGAGGATGGAACGGCCTTTCGAAACCTGCGCGCTGGGCACTGTGCTGCCAGGTGGGCTCGCTGCTTTTCCCTCCCATCGGCAGACCACTATCAGGCAGACCACGGTGCGGCGCGAGGGGCGCCCGATCAGAGCCAACGAGCCGTACCCATGCGGCAGCCGCAGGAAATACAGGAAGGGCCACGGTGTGCCCGGCGCAGACCCGTTGCCAGACAGAGCCCCAGCCTGAGCCGAACCCAGAAACCCTGGGGCAGTGCTTCTGACGAGCAGAGCGCTGCTTCAAGTGAAGGCGGCAGATGACACGACGTCCCAACGTGGGACCTATGTTGAGAGTCGCTTGTCGGAAGTGGCAAAAAATGACATGCGTAGTTTTCGCCGTCCCGCAAAGCGTCTAGCATGGGTCAAATCGTGGTTGCCGTGTCACCCCCAGACTGGGAAAACAGGGGAGAGACTGGGATGGCCGCAAAGCAATTCGTACTCAGGACGTCGCCCATTCGCCCCGGATCGCTGACTCCAGGAGCGCTCTGGTCCAATCCCCCACTTAGTGCGGGGGTTCTGCTTGTGCTTTTGCAAGCTGACTTGGCCGCGCCTGATCCACAGCCGGGAACAAAATCGAGGCCCGCGCGCCATATTTCGCAACGGTTTCAGGAACTGACAGCCGCTGTTCCAGATCTAAACTTTGCTCCCATGTCCTTTCTCCCCCTCAGCTCGCTCGGCGTCCTGCCTGCGGGCTTCCAGGCCCAGTCGGCGGGTCAGGGCGCTGAGCTGCTGGACCTCCGCCGGTTCCAGCACGCTGAACAGCGCCTGAATGCCGCGCACATGGCCGGGCAGGATCTGCTCGATCAGGCGGCGCCCCTCCTGTGTCAGCGAGATCTGGAAGGCGCGGCGGTCCGCCGGATTGCGCTCCCGGCGGACCTGATGGTCGCGTTCCAGATTGTCGATCACCATCGTCAGGTTGCCGCTGGAGCGCAGAATCTTGTCGGCCAGTTGCCGCTGGCTGAGTGGCCCGAGGTGGTACAGCGCTTCCAGGACCGCGAACTGGCTGAGGGTCAGGCCGTGGTCCGACAGGTGCCGGTTGGCCGCCGTCTCCACTGCCTGCGCGGCCCGCCACAGCTTGATGTAGGCCTCCAGCGCGGTCCGCTCGGCGTCGTTGCCTGAAAAGCGGTTAGGCATGGCGGCTATCCTGGCCCACCGGACAGGCGGAAATCAAGCGGGCGGGTGCGGGGGGTCAGCCCTGCCTTCCCTGACCGCTGCGGTACTCCTCGGTGGCGAGGCGGATGCACGCGGCGACGGCGCTCATGGCGGTGTAGACCTCGCCGACGGGTGGACGCGTGGGCGCGAGCCGGATGTTGCGGTTGCCGGGGTCCTGGCCGTCCGGATAGGTGGCCCCCGCCGGGGTCAAGCTCACGCCCGCTGCGTCGGCCAGTTCCACCACGCGGGCCGCGACGGGGGCGGTGGTGTTCAGGCTGATGAAGTACCCGCCCTGCGGGCTGGCCCAGGTGGCGTATTCGCCGTTCTCCCCCAGCTCGGCGCGCAGCGTCTCGTCCACCGCGCGGAACTTGGGGGCGATCAGGGCGGCGTGGTCGCGCATCAGCCCCTCGATGCCGCCGGGGTAACTGCTCAGGAATTTGACGTGCCGCGCCTGCTCGGGCTTGTTCGGGCCGATGCTCTGGGCATTCAGGTACTTCGACATCCAGCGGATGTTGTCCTCGCTGCTGGCCACGAAGCCCAGGCCCGCGCCCGCCAGCGTGATCTTGCTGGTGCTGGCGAACACGAAGGCCCGATCCGGGTGCCCTGCGTCCCGGCACAGCGTCACGAAGTTGACCGTTTCGGGCGGCGTGCCCAGGTGGTGGGCGCGGTAGGCGTCGTCGGCCAGGATGGTGAAATCGGGAGCCGCTGCCCTCAGGGCGGCCAGCCGCCGGGCCTTGTCGGCGCTGATCGTCTCGCCGCCGGGGTTGCTGAAAGTCGGCACGAACAGGATGCCCCTGAGGTCCGCGTCCTGCGCGGCCAGCCGCTCGATGGCGTCCAGATCGGGACCGTCGGCCTGCATTTCTACCGTCACCAGGTCGAAGCCCAGCGTCTGAAGCAGCAGGAAGTGCCGGTCATAGCCGGGAGTGGTCACGATGAACTTCGGCTTCGCCTCCCCCTTGACCCAGGGCCAGGCGCTGTTCCGCGTGCCGTGCAGCAGCGCGAAGGTCAGCACGAAGCCCTGCAACTCCAGCGAGGCGTTGTTCCACACGATCACGTTCTCGGCCTTCACGTCCAGGTAGTCCGCGAACAGCCGCCGCGCGCTGGGCAGCCCGGCCACCCCGCCCGGATAATTGCGCAGGTCGATGCCGTCCATGCTCAGGTCCGTCTCGCCCAGGGTCGACAGCAGCCCGTTGGACAGATCGAAATCTGCGTCGGAGGGCTGCCCGCGCTGCATGTTCAGCTTCAGGCCTCTGGCGCGTATGGCGTCGTAGGCGGCCTGGGCGGCGCTCAGGGCATCGGTGGAGGCAGGGGCGGAACCGTCTCGGGTCATGGCTGTACGTTACCTGCTCGGCGGGGGAGGGGGGCGGAGGTTGTTTGGCAGGGTCTGTGGAAGCTCCCTGTGTGTCGGTCTGTGTAGCCAAGCAGGGCCAACCGCCTGGCTGGACGTGTCCGGGTTTCAAGAAGACGGCGACAAAGACCCTCCCTAACCGGTGGAGTTGATTAAACGCCCGCGCAATTGCTGAACGGCGGCGCGTGCCATGGTCTGAAGTTCGCTGGGGGGTCCGAGCAGCACCACGGACGCCACCACCAGCAGACCAAGCGCCATCTCGGCGATGAACAGGACAGGTAGAGGCAGGTTCAAGGATCTCAGAGAGAACACGACCGCGGCGGTGAACAGGGCAGACCCAGCGAAATAGAGTGCGCCCATGCCGTACGTGAGCGCGATTTGACGGCCACCCCCGCCGATAATGCTCCGGGCCACCACGGCGAACGCCGCACTCCGCAGCGCACTCGTCCCCACCAGCACCATGGCGATTTCCTCGACCCGTCCGCCCAGACTGTAGGTCAGCCAGAAGGCAAGCCCAAGTGTCACCAGGTACGCGGCCTGAATTCCGATCTTCACGTTCAGGCGCGCGGTCGCCTCGGCCAGCACTGCCGACAGGTTGGTCAGCACGGCGAAGGGAATGTACAGGGCAAAGATCTGCATCAGCGTGATGGAGTCCAGATAATTGGGGCCGAGCATGACTTTTACAATCTCCGGCGCGTCAATCAGGATGCAGCCGGTCGCGCTGCTGATCACAATCGCCACGGCCCGTAGCCCGGACAGGTAGGCCCGGCGAAGCCGCTCAGGCTCGTTTTGAACGGCGCTGAAAGACGGCGCCATGACCCTGGACAGACTGCTGGCGAAATTGGTCGCCGGCATCGCCAGCGTGCTGAAGGTCCGGCTGTATGCCCCGAGCGCGACGGGTGAGTACAGCTTGCCGATGATCAGTGTGTCGAGAATAGAGCTGAGGTACTCCAGCAGACTGACGGCCGTGGCTTTGACTCCGAAGCTCAGCAGGCCCTGGTAGGCGCTCCAATTGAAAACCGGTTTTACGGAATGCCGGGTCGCGGAGTACAGCAGGGCCAGCTGAATCACGGCCTGCGCGATGGCGCTGACGACCAGGCTCAGCGTCCCGTAACCCAGATACGCAGCGCCGAGGCCGATGACGCCGTGTCCGATGGCGTAGGAAGTCAGTTCAGCCCTGACCAGCGGCTTGAAATTCAGGGCCCGTCGCAGCAGGCTGCTGGAAATAATGATGCCGCTGCTCAGCATGTAGACCAGGGCGTACCCCCGGAAAACAGTCGTCAGATTCGGCAGGTCCGGATAGAACCGGCTCGCGGCCGGGGCGACGAGCCAGGCCAGCACGGTCGTCAGGAGACCCAGCAGCATGGCCGCCGTGAACCCCGCCCGGATGTCCTGCTCGGTGAGCTTCGCCTTTTGCACGATCGCTCGCCCGATGCCGAGGTCGGTAATGAACTGGCCGAATCTCTGAAGTACAGCGGCTATGGCCCACACGCCGAACTCCTGCTTTGTGAGGAGGCGTGACAGGATGGCCGCAAAAAACAGCTGCAGCGCTAGTCCAACGAACATGGAGAGATAGCTCCACTTCATCGCATTGACGGTCTTCTCTTTGAGGCTACTCACTGGCGTCACGAATCATAGTCGAATTGGGGATTGCCATGTCTGGAGTGGTCCGGACTAGGCTTCTCTAAAATTGTGGGACCGAATGCACGCCCCTGGGGTGGAGTCTCGGTTGGATGGGCTCTCCAGTGCGCTTCCCTTGCTTTTCGGCGAGTGCGCGAGAACGGCTTGTCGGGGCGTGGCCTCCAGGTTTACCTTTCGGTAACTGCAGGCGTGGTCTACTTCAGCCCGTTATGCCTGATTTGCCGCTGTCAGATCGCCGTCCCCTGCGGGCGATATTCGTGGATGTTCCGCTTATTTACAGCAGCGGTATTACCCAGGTCCTTTCCAAAGTCGCTCGTTACAGGCCCAAGGATGTGCTGAGCGTTTTTGTTGCCAGCCTTGATGTCCCACAAAAATCGACGGTTGAACTTTTTGAGTCCGTCGACGCGAGAGTGGAACATCTGGGCAATGCCAGCATCCTGCAATCGGCCCTCCGGCTGAGAAAGCTGATGCGTTCGGAATCACTCGATGTCGTGGTTGCGAATTCTTTTCGATCCTATCTGGTCGGGAAAGTCGCCACACTTTTCAGCGGTACGCCGGTGGTGTACTGGATTCACACCATTAACCAGCTGAAGACTAACCCAATTAAGAATTTTATTTTCTCAACCCTGGCCCGGCACGACCCACTGATCTACGTTTCAGAGGCCGTGATGGTCAACAATCGCCCCGAAGGGTATCGTGGCGAAGACACCATTATCTATAATTCGGTGGAGCCTCCGGAAAACAATCCGGACTGGCAACCCTACGGCGGTCAGAAGCGAAGAGAATTTGGTTTGCCGGAAGACGCCACCGTACTCGGGTATATGGCGCACTTCGTGTATTACAAGGATCACGCGACCCTGCTGCACACCTTCGATGTGCTGGCGAAAAAGTTCCCCAAGTTGTATCTGCTGCTGCTCGGCAATGGGCCGGATCACGACGCCATGGTCCGGTTGGCCAGCCAGCTGGATTCCAGCGACCGCATCCTGTTCCTCGGGCCCCGCAAGGACGCGCGGGCAGTGCTGGGGCTGGTCGACATCTATGTTCACGTTGCCACTGAGGAAGCGTTTGGCCTCGCCGTCATTGAGGCCATGCTTGCCCAGCGTCCCGTCGTGGCGGCGCGGGCCTTTGCCCTGCCGGAACTCATCCGCGACGGTGAGACGGGCCTGCTGTTTGAGCCGCGTAATGTGCAGGATCTGGCAGAAAAAGTAACTCGGCTGATTGAGGATCCTGTCTACGCGGCTCGACTTGCCCAGGCTGGAGAAGAGGCCTGCCGACGGAATTTCCCCCCAGAGCCGTTTGCCCGGCAAGTGACCACCTTTCTCCAGGACGTGACGATCTCCCGATCCGCACGCGCGTTACTGAGAGAGGTGTAGGGAAAGCACAGTTGCCTCCATTGTCCATCAAGACGGAGGAAGCCTGTACGATTCAGGCATTCGGGCACGCCAGTACGCTTCTTCTGTCTGACTCTGCGGTTCGAGGTGATCGACTGGAGTCAGCCTGGTGTTAAACTCGGTCTGGCATTTCCCTCTCTGTTTTTTTTGGGCTTTTCCCTTAATTCACTGCTCGCCCCATCCCTTTTTGCTCCACCCACAACAGGAGAACTCCCTATGCACTACGTTGTTCACCGCCCCCGCGTGGGCGTGTTTATCGACACCCAGAACCTGTACCACTCGGCGCGCGATCTGCTGGAGCGCACGGTCAACTTCGAGACGCTGCTGAACGTGGCGGTCGACGGACGCGAACTGCTGCACGCCATCTCGTACACGGTAGAGCGCGAGAACGAGGCCACCGCCCGCCCCTTCATCTACAAGCTGTCCACGCTGGGCTTCAAGGTGCGGCGCATGAACCTGCACCTGCACCACGTCACGGACGGCGGCAAGCCCATCTACGAGGGCAACTGGGACATGGGCATCGTGGCCGACATGGTGCGGCTGATGGACCACCTCGACGTGGTGGTGCTGGGCAGCGGCGACGGCGACTTTACCGACATCGTGGAAGTGTTGCAGGAGCGCGGCAAGCGGGTGGAGGTGATCGCCTTCCGTGAGCACACCGCCCAGAAGCTGATCGACGCCGCCGACCGCTTTCTGCACCTGCCCGACATCGAGGGGGCGCTGATGCCCGCCCGCCAGCGGAACAACGCCAAGGCCGACGAGCCGAAGCCGGAAGAGACCGTTCAGTAACCCCGCCCATGCCTGACCCGAACCTCCATGACGCGGACGCCGTGCTGGCCCGCCTGAACTTCACGCTGCCGCCGGAACGCATCGCCCAGACCGGGGCCGAGCCGCGCGATTCTTCCAGGCTGATGGTGGTGGGGCCGCACGAGATTTCGCCCCACGTCTTCAGCGACCTCCCCACGCTGCTGCGCCCCGGCGACCTGCTGGTTTTCAACCAGAGCCGGGTGATTCCCGCCCGCGTGATGGCCCGCAAGCCCGTGACCCCCGAAGGCCACGGCGGCGGCGCGGTGGAAGTCATGCTGCTGCGCGAGGAAGAAAACAACGTGTGGAGCGCCTACCTGAAACCGGCCAGACGGGCCGGGAAGGAACTCTGGCTGGGCGAGCACCGGGCCGAAGTGGTGGGCATTCTGGAAGACGGCGCACGCCTCTTGCGTTTCGAGCATGACCTCAAGCCGCATCTGGACGAGATCGGGCGGCTGCCGCTGCCGCCGTACATTGATGCGGGAGACGACGACGAGGTGTGGCGCGAGCGTTATCAGACGGTCTACGCCCGCGATCCCGGCAGCGTGGCGGCCCCCACTGCCGGGCTGCACTTCACGCCGAATCTGCTCTCAACGCTGGACGCCATGGGCGTGGAACGCTGCGCCGTGACCCTGCACGTGGGCGCGGGAACGTTCCGGCCCATCACGGGCTCGGTGGCGGACCACACCATGCACGCCGAGCGGTACGTGGTCAGTGAAGCCACCGCGAAGGCCATCAACCGTGCCAGGGCACAGGGCCGCCGCGTCGTCGCCGTCGGGACCACCACCGTCCGCACGCTGGAAAGCGCCTGGGACGGGACAGCGGTGCAGGCAGGCGAGGGCGACACGCGCATCTTCATCACCCCCGGCACCCAGGTGCGTGTTCCGGACCTGCTCTTGACCAACCTTCACCTGCCGGGCAGCACGCTGCTGCTGCTGGTGGCCGCCTTTGCCGGAGAGGACCGCATTCGGGCCGCCTACGACGCCGCGCTGGCGGGCGACTACCGCTTCTATTCGCTGGGAGACGCCATGCTGCTGGAGAATCGGCGGGGCGACACGTCCGGGTAGCGCCTAGTTCAGCGTCCGCTGCCCCGGCACGTCCAGCATGAAGGTGGGAACCGGCACCCGCACCTGCGTGCCCCAGGCGTCCTGCATGGTGTAATGGCCGCCCATGCGCCCCGGCGTGGCCTCCACGGTCACGAAGGAGTCGTAGACGAAAGTGCCGCCCGGCGCGATCACCGGCTGCTCGCCCACCACGCCGTCGCCGTCCACCTGAATCTCGTGGCCGTGCGCGTCCACGATGCTCCAGTGCCGCGCGAGCAGTTTCCAGGTCTGGTCACTGCGGTTCTCGATGCGGATCACGTACGTGAAGACCCGCCGTTCCGGAGTACTCTGGGCGGCCAGATGCGTGACCTGCACACTGACGTCGATGTCCGGCGCAGGACCGACATTGGTGGGGGTGGGGCGCTGTGGACCGGGAGGCTGGCTCATGGCTGAAGAGCATAGCGGAGGGCTGTGCCCCGGAGGCGGCCCGGTCCAGTGTCAGCCCACGGGACCGGGGTAAGCCACCTTGCAGGTGCAGCGCTGGCAGGCCTGCTCTAGACTGCCCCGCGTGACTGCCAATTCAGACCAGAACGCCAGCATCAACAAAGACTTCCTGTTCAAGCTGCTGTCCGAGGCTGCCCCCAGCGGCCTGGAGCGCCGCGCCGCCGATGTGTGGAAGGCCGAGGCCAGCACCTTTGCCCGCGTCAGCGAGGACCATTACGGCAACGTGTACGCCGAACTGGGGCCGGAGGACGCTCCCGCGATTGCCCTGATGGGCCACCTGGACGAGATCGGCCTGATCGTGTCGTACATCGGCGACGAGGGCCTGATCAGCTTCCTGGGCGTGGGCGGCTGGGACCCGCAGGTGCTGGTGGGCCAGCGCATCCGCCTGCTGGCCCCAGACGGCGACGTGATCGGCGTGATCGGCAAGAAGGCCATCCACGTGATGGAAGCCGAGGAACGCACCAAGGCCAGCAAGCTCGAAGAGCTGTGGATCGATGTGGGCCTGGGCAAGGAAGACGTGCAGGCGCGCATTCCGGTGGGCACCTACGGCGTGATTGAGCAGGGGCCGGTGATGGTGGGCGACAAGATCGTGAGCCGCGCGCTGGACAACCGCGTGGGCGCGTTTATCGTGCTTGAGGCCCTGCGGACGCTGCAGGGGCAGGGGGCGGATCTCAAGCACCGCGTCGTGGCCGTCGGCACCAGCCAGGAGGAAATCGGCGTGTTCGGCGCTTCCGTCAGCGGTCACCGCCTCGATCCCATTGCGGGCGTGGCCGTGGACGTGACGCACGAAACCAAGCAGCCCGGCGTGAGCGAGAAGAAGTACGGCGTGGCCCCCTTCGGCAGCGGCGCAAATCTGGCCGTCGGCCCGATGACCAGCCCGGTGGTGCTGCGCCAGATGACCGAAGCCGCCAAGAAGGCCGACATTCCCTACACCCTCAGCGCATCTGGCCGCTACACCGGTACCGACGCCGACGCCCTGACGCTGGTGCGCGGCGGCGTGCCGTCTGCGGTGGTCAGCATTCCCAACCGCTACATGCACAGCCCCAGCGAGATGGTGGACGTGCGGGACGTCAAGGCGTGCATCGACATCATCGCCGCATGGATTGGGGCGCTGGAAAGCCAGCCGGACTTCACGCGCGTGTAAGCCTGACAGCCAGAGAGGGCGCTATGAGTGCCCTTTGTTCTCGTTTGCGAAAGCCTGCCAGATCGGTGGGCTTTTTCTTGGTTGTTCCGTCGGCGCGTCCTGGCTCGACGGCGGAATCAACGCGCTCCAAACAAAAAAAAGCGCACCTGGGCGGGCGCGCTTGCTGTCGGGTGGGTGGGACTAGACATCGGCGAATGGGAAGGTATCTTGTCCGCCGACAACAGTTACTGTCGATTTAACTTGAGTATGTCAGTACACCCAGCGTTTAGCACGAGCTTTTCTGAATGCATAAAGCGGCATGTCAGCAGAGCTTGTCAAGCTGAGAATGTCATCTTTTTTGGCGGCCTGACGCTTCAAGGCGAGCCGCTGGCGCCAATCAGCACCCAGGCTGAGGGCCCTGCTAACCTGCCTGTCAACCATGGACCCGTCTGCCCTTCCCTCACTGGCGCGCCAACTGGCCGAGCTCGTCCGGGCGCACGGCCTCCCCCCCACCCCTGGCCCGGCCTCGCAGGGCGACCTTCTGCGGGCCGAGAGCGACCTGGCGCTCCCACCCGCCTGGATAGAGGTGTACCGCGTGTTCTCCCCAGATGGGCTCGCCCTTCCTGCCTCCGGCAACGACCAGGCGCTGTACGGTGCCGCGGAACTCCATCGCGCGCAGGAAGGCTACGGCGGCCCAGGCTGGTCCCCGCACTGGCGAGTCATCGGTGGAGAGGGCGAGTTCCCGCTGGTGATCGACACCTCCGCTCCCGGGGACGATGGGGTCCACCTCGCGGCGCTGCAAGCCTCCGGACAGGGGAAGCGCACCACCCTGACCTGGGCTCACAGACGGCTCAGCGACAGCACTGCCGGGTTCCTGCAGGGGGTGAACGACTACCTGCAGACCCTGCCCAGGGGCGAGGGCGCGGTGTGGGCACTTCCGCAGGAGGTGCGTCAGGACTGGCACGCCCGAGTCATGAGTGCCTGGCGCGAGAACACGGAGTTGCGGGAGCACCTGGACACGTGGCGCGACTGGCTGGGCGTGGAAGTCGCCTCCCCATGAGGTCCTGGTGATCGGGAGGGAGTGGGAGGTCCTGCCGGTTGTCGGGGGCGCGCTTTGCTACTGTCAATCCTACCCCAGCATGACAGCCCGCCTTGTGAGCGGGCTTGCTGGGGTGATGACATTCTGGGCTTAAAAGTGACAATCTCAGCTTAATTTGACAGTTACTGACTGAGGGAGCCGATGATGCTGAACATCGGCAGGAACATCCCCGCGACGATGGTGCCCACGATGCCGCCCAGAAAGACGATCATGATCGGCTCGATGGCCGCCGTCATGCTGTCGACGGCCTCATCGACCTCGCGGTCGTAGAAGTCGCCCACTTTGGAGAGCATCGAATCCAGCGCGCCGGTTTCCTCGCCAATCGAGATCATGCTGACCACCATCGGCGGAAAGACCTTGCTGGTCGCGAGGCTCGAACTCATCTGCTCGCCCACCATCACGACGTTTTTGGCGTTTTCGATGGTGTCCTCGACAATGGCGTTGTCCGCCGTGCCCTTGGTGATTTCCAGCGCCTCGATGATGTTCACGCCGCTGCTGATCAGCAGGCCGAAGGTGCGCGCGAACGACGCGATGGCGCTTTTCTGGGTCAGGTTGCCGAACACCGGCAGCTTGAGCTTGATGTCGTCGATGGTGGTGCGCCCCTTGGGCGTCTTGTAGACCCAGCGGTAGGCGAAGGTGAGGATGACGCCGAACACCACGATCAGCCACGTCGAGTGCTTCAGGAAGTCCGACACGGCCATCAGCATCTTGGTGATGAACGGCAGCGGCGCGTTGAGCTGCGCCAGGATGCCCGCGAACTGCGGCACGATGGTGGTGAGCAGGAAGTAGGTGATCAGGATGGCGAAGACCAGCACCACCACCGGGTAGGTCAGCGCGCTCTTGATCTTGCCGCGCAGCGCCAGTTCCTTTTCTTGAAAGGCGGCGATGCGCTCCAGCACCGAGTCCAGCGTGCCGCTGGTTTCCCCGGCGCGCACCAGATTGACGTACAGGCGGTTGAACACTTTGGGGTACTTGGCGATGGCCTCGCTCAGGGGGGTCCCGGCCTCTACCTCGCTGCGCAGGTTCTTGACGGTCTTCTGAAACCCCTTGTGCTCGATCTGGCCCTGCAGCACGGCCAGCGACTGCACCAGCGGCACCCCAGCGTTGATCAGCGTGGCGAGCTGCTTGCTGAAGATCGACACCTGCTTGAGATTGGGCGGGCGGTCGTCCAGGAAGGGAATTTTAATGTCGGCGTTCAGGCCGCTCTTGGGGGCCTTGATCTCGACGATCATCAGGTTCTTGGCGCGCAGGGTGTCGCGGACCTGGGCCGCCGTCTCGGCCTCCATCTGGGATTTGAGCACTTTGCCAGAGCGGTCACGTGCGCGGTATTCGAAGACGGCCATAGTCTGGACAGTATAATCTGGGGTGGTCTTGCGCTGACCTTACAAGCGCCGTCCCTATGCCTGAATTCCTGATCCCCGATGCCCACCCTGCTGCCGCGTTGGACCGCGCCTGGACCGTCCTGCGCGGCGGCGGCGTGGTGGCGTACCCCAGCGAGACGGTCTGGGGGCTGGCCGTTCTTCCGGATCACCCGGCAGCCGTCGAGCGCCTGTACGCGGTCAAGGGCCGCGCGGCCGACCGGCCCGTGCAGGTCTCGTGCCAGGACGCCCGCGCCGCGCTGGAACTGGCCCGTCCCGACGCCGCGCTCACGGCGTTGTCGGCGCTGTGGCCCGGTCCACTGACGCTGGTGACCCCGGCCCGTCCCGGCACGCCGCCCACCGTGGCTCCCGGCGGTCTGGTGGGCCTGCGCGTGCCGTCGCACCCGCTGGCGCTGGCGCTGCTGCGCCGCAGCGGGGGCCGGCTGCTGACCACCAGCTGCAACCGCAGCGGTCAACCCCCAGCCCTGACCGCCGCCCAGGCACGCGGCATGGGGCTGGCCGATTTCGTGCTGACTGGCCCGGAGGACGCTGCCGAGGGGGTGCCGGTGGCTGGGCAGGCCAGCACGGTGGTCCAGTTGCCGGAAGGGATGGTGCTGCGTGCAGGGCCACTGGACGCGGCGGTGGCCGCCCTGCTGGCCGGGCTGCGGGCCGGTGGCTGACCCCTCCGCAGTGGCCCGCGCTGAGGCCCGCCAGGGGTCCAGCACAGAGGCCAGCGTGTCGGCGCTGATCGGCGCGGCGCTGCTGGCCGCCGGGCGACCCGTGACCGCGCGGGAGCTGGCCGATACGCTGGCCCTGCCGGAAAATACCCTCCACCGGGAGCTGGAGGCCTTCGCTCGCTCGCTGGCCGCGGCGGATCTGGGCTTCGTGGCCGAGGCGGTGGCGGGGGGCTGGCGCCTGATCGTGCCGCCCGCGCTGGCCGCCCGCCTGTCGCCGCTGCTGGCGCCCCCACCGCTGCCCGCATTGAGCAGCGCCGCGCTGGAGGTGCTGGCCGTGATCGCCTACCGGCAGCCGGTCACCCGCGCCGAGATTGAGGCCATGCGCGGCGGCAGCGCCGGCACGGTGGTCACCCTGCAGGAACGCGAACTGGTCAAGGTGGTGGGCCGCTCGGACGCGGTGGGCGGCCCGCTGCTGTACGGCACCACCGCGCGGTTTCTGCTGGACTTCGGGCTGGAGAGTCTGGACGACCTGCCGCCGCTGCAGGACGGCGGGTTCTCTCACCTGCTGCGCGGCTAGCCCGGGGAGCCGGATGAAGGGCGCGGGGTCTGGGCTGCCGGCTTGAGCCGACGGGGGGGAGCGGGGGTGATCCCCCCCGTCGGACGGGTGCGGCTGTGGCCGCTGCCCTTACACTCGGGGGCAGACGTGTTCCGCGCCTGCACCCAACCATGACCAACACTGCCAGCCTCGAAACTTTTGATTTTCTGCAACTGCTGTACCTGCTGAGCGGGCAGGGCCGCACCGGCGTCCTGACCGTTCACCGCGCCGACGGGCCGTTCCAGGCTTTTCTGGAAGGCGAGCGGGTGCGCCACCTGCAATTCGCGGCCCAGACCGGCCTTCCCGCGCTGCTGCGGCTGCTGCGTGATCCGCAGGGCCGCTTCCAGTTCGACGAGGGCGTCCGGCATCCCAACCCGCTGCTCAACACCATCCTGGATGAGGTGGCGCTGGAGGTGCTCGACAGCCTGCCTGAAGTGCCGCTGCCCTTCAGCGGCCCGGTGAAGATCACCTCGCCGGAACGGGTGGCGCGTATTCCCTGGGGGCTCAAGGAGCAGGAGATCCTCAAGCAGATCGAGGTGCAGCGGCCCGTCTCGGTGCTGTCGCAGGACCCCGATGCCCGCTGGCTGCTGCAAAAGCTGCATCAGATTCAGTTGATTGCGCCGCGCAAGTCCCGTGTGGCCCGCCTGAGCGTGGCCGTCACCCGCGAGGTCCGGGGCGTGGTGGTGGTCGACGACCTGATCCTCAGGCGCTGGAGGGAAGACATGCTGCGCCCGCCTCAACACATCGCCGTCCGCACCGACGACGGTCAGGTCCACACCCTGCCGGTGCGCGGCGGCCCCAACCTGTCCAACGCGCTGCTGGTGCCGCCCGAACTGCTGATGCGAACGGGTCTGGGTGTCGGGGACAGCGTGCTGGTGCGCCCGGCGTGAGCTGGGTCCCGCTTTCTGTGACGCAAATCCGTTAGCCTCGGCGCATGACCACGACGCCCAACCGCCCTGCGCAGACCGTGAAACTGGCCGTGATCCAGATGCACGTCACCGATCAGCTGGACGACAATGTGGCCCGCGCCGAGGCGCATGTGCGTGACGCCGCCCGGCAGGGCGCGCAGGTGATCCTGCTGCCCGAACTGTTCGAGAACCTGTATTTCTGCCAGGTCGAGCGCGAGGACTACTTCGCCCTGGCGCACCCACAGGAGGACCATCCCTTCATCGGCCGGTTCCAGAATCTGGCCCGCGAATTGGGCGTGGTGCTGCCGCTGTCGTACTTCGAGCAGGCCGGGCAGGCGCACTACAACAGTCTGGTGTGCATCGACGCGGACGGCACGGTGCTGGGCAACTACCGCAAGACCCACATCCCCGACGGCCCCGGCTACGAGGAGAAGTACTACTTCAATCCCGGCGACACCGGCTTCAAGGTCTGGGCCACCCGCTACGGGCGCGTGGGGGCGGGCATCTGCTGGGACCAGTGGTACCCGGAAACCGCGCGCGTGATGATGCTTCAGGGCGCGGATTTCCTGCTGTACCCCACCGCTATCGGCAGCGAACCCGCCGAGGTTGAGTCACCCAACAGCCACTACATGTGGCAGCGTGCGATGGTCGGGCACGCCGTGAGCAACTCCAGCTATGTGGGCGCGGCCAACCGCATCGGCACCGAGACGGTGGAAGGGCTGACCCAGACGTACTACGGACATTCGTTCATCAGCGACTACACCGGAGAACTGGTGGCCGAGTTCGGCGACAGCGACGAGGGCGCGCTGACCTACGATCTGAACCTGGCCGAGGCCCGCAAATTCCGTGCCGGTATGGGCTTTTTCCGGGACCGCCGCCCCGAGCTGTACGGCCCGCTGCTGACCGTGGACGGCGTGACGCGGCGGGGCTGAATTTGGAGGCGCCACGGCTGCGGAGACACCGTGCCTGTTCAGCACTGACGGACCGTCAAGAACGGCTCAGCTGAACAGACCGGCGTGATTCGGGGGCCTGGGTAGCTCAGGGCTTCTGAACGGCGTAGGGGCTGCTCAGCACACGCCGGGCGCCCCGGTAGCGCGGTCCCCAGTAGCGGTCCGCCATCAGGGTGTCCAGCGAGACCTTGCCCTGGTAACTGTTGGCGCTGACAAACCTGTCGCCCCCCAGGTAGATGCCGACGTGCGAGATGCGCCCGCCGCCTGCCGTATCGAAGAACACCAGATCGCCGGGTTGCAGGTCCTCGGCGGCCACCGGCTGGCCCACCTGCGCCTGATCCGCGCTGACGCGGGGCAGCCGCACGCCCAGCGGCGTGAAGACCTGCAACACGAAGCCGCTGCAGTCCAGCCCCTCGCGGGTGGTCCCGCCGTAGTGGTACGGCGTGCCCAGCAGCGCCATGGCCGCGCCCCGCCAGTCGCCGGGCAGGGTGCTGACGGGGGTGGGAAACTCCGGCGGAGCGGCGGGGGCGGTGGACCACTGGTCTGTCGGCTGCGGGCCGCTGGGCACGGCCTCAGGGGGTTGCGGCAGGCTCAGAACGGGTGGGGCGACCAGCGTGGGCGCACCAGGGGCGGCAGCAAACGGCCCTGGCGTGGGGGCCAGGGCGACGGGGGCGGGGGGCGTGCCGGGCAGGGTGGCGTTGGCCGGCAGCAGCAACACCTGACCCACGCTGAGCATCGCGCCTTCCGGCAGGGCATTCTCGGCCAGCAGGGCGTCCACGCTGACGCCATAGCGGCGCGACAGCGCGTACAGCGTCTCCTTCGGCCCGACGATGTGCCGCGCCACCGCCGAGACCCGCAGCGTCTGGCCGATCTTCAGGTCAGGGCTGTGCAGGCCGTTCAGGGCCAGCAGCGCTTCCACGCTCAGGCCCGCGCGTCTGGCGAGGCTGTAGGCGGTGTCCTTGGCCTGCACGGTCACGGTCATGCCCTGGAATTCTCCGGTCTGCGCCGCAGCGTGTCCGCCCAGGGACAGCAGGGCGCCCAGCAACAGGGCCGGAATCGAAGGAACGGTGATGGTTCGCAGCATCAGATTTAAGCTCACAGGGGGCGAAAAACACAGACTCACAGAATTGTGGTGGAGAAAAGATTGTGCGTACCGTAACACATCATCAAGAATTGGAAAAGGAGAACGGCATGAGAATTGTGTCGTGATGGACACTTGGCGCTAGGGGGAGGGGAGGGGGTGCGGGGGTCCAAGAGGGGATCCTCACGTGCTCTTTATTCGGCTCGCCGGGCTGACATCTGCGCTCCTGGCGGGCGTATGGTGGGCGGGTGTTTGCGCGTGTCGGCGAGTGGCGGATCAATACCTTCAGGGCGCTGGGGCACCCCAATTACCGCCGCTACTGGCTGTCGCAGTTGCTGTCGCTGGTGGGTTCGTGGATGCAGACCACCGCGCAGCAGTACCTGGTGCTGGAACTGTCGGGAGGCAGCAGCGCGGCGCTGGGGTACGTGACGGTGGCGCAGTTCATGCCCAGCCTGCTGCTGTCGCTGTTTGCCGGGGCCATCGTGGACCGGGTGCCCCGGCGGCGGGTGCTGCTGACCACCCAGATGGTGCTGCTGGCCACGGCCCTGACCCTGGCCGTCACCACCCATCTGGGCGTCGTGTCGCTGCCGCTGGTGATGGGGCTGGCCTTCGTGTCGGGCTGCGCCAACGCCTTCGACATGCCCGCCCGCCAGAGCATGGTGGTGGACTTCGTCCCGCGCGAGGCCGTAAGCAACGCCGTGGCCCTCAACAGCCTGTCGTTCAACGTCAGCCGCACGCTGGGGCAGGCGCTGTTCGGGGTGGTGGCGGTCCTGGGCATTCAGCTGCTGGCGGGGGGGGATGCCACCAACATCGCCCGGCTGGCCTTTCCCTTCTACCTGAACGTGGCGTCGTTCGGGGCCGTGCTGTACGTCATAACCACGCTGCCGTTCCCGGCGCGTCCGGGGCTGGAGCGCGGCAAGGTCTCCGACGACATCCGCGAGGGGTTGCGCTACGTGCGGTCCACGCCCGCCGTCCGCAACGTGATGCTGCTGGTGGGTCTGCTGAGCCTGACCGTCATCAACTTCAACATCATCATTCCCTACTTTGCCCGCGTGGTGTACGGCGAGCGGGAGGCGGCTTTCGGCCTTCTCTCGGCCTTCTTTGGGGTGGGGGCCATGGGCGGGGCGCTGTGGCAGGCCAGCAAGCCCAACCCGGTGCGTAATTTGCGCTACGGCTCGGTGATTCTGATCGTCAGCACTGTGGCGCTGGCGCTGACGCCCGGCTCGCTGCTGGCCGCGCCGGTGCTGGCGGCCTGCGGCTTCGGGATGCTCACGCTGCTGGTCAGCGCCAACAGCACGGTGCAACTGACCATTCCCGATCACCTGCGCGGGCGGGTGATGAGCCTGTATTCCTTCGTGCTGGTGGGCATGGGGCCGCCTGGAGCGCTGCTGTCCAGCGCGCTGATCAACAAGGACGGCCCGCTGGGCTCGCGCTGGGGCCTGATCGTGCTGGCGGCGTTGGGGCTGATCTCGCTGCTGGCGCTGTGGCGCAGGCTGCCGCGCGTGCTGGTGGGACCGGAGGCCGTTCCGGCAGACTGAGTGCGGGGCGGCCCGGCCTCCCACCCCCGATTCCTCAACCCGGTTCAAATCCTGCCCCACGCGCAGACTGTTATGCTTCACACATGGTTTCAGACCGCACCCACGAACATTCGCAAGTGCTGATCACCTGGACGCTGATCGTGATCGGCATCGGCGCGGTCATCGGGATCGGCACCGCCGCAGCCCTGCTGGCCCGCAAGGACCGCCCGCTGCTCGACGATCCCGACGCCCCGCTGTTCATCTAGAGCATTTGTCAAAAGTGCTGTTTGCTTTTGACCGAACGGACTGGCACAGCTCGCAGAGAGTGAGTGAATTTCAACGAGCAGCTGGGACTGATACAGCTCCGAAGGAGAGAATGGAGGCATCAGAAGTCTTCTTTTCTGATGCAGCAATTCGGACAAATGCTCTAGTCGCGGCCCCGCCGGGCGCTGCCCCACGGGACACGTCGGCCACCTCCTCACCCTCCTCCCTGTGGGGAGGGTCTGTCGTTACGGCGCGACTCCGAACCCTGGCTCAGAACGGCCACACGCGCGGAATGATCAGCAGCGACACCGCGAAGGTCACCAGCGTCAGGCCCGAGCCGACGCGCACGAAGTCCAGAAAGGTGTAGCGTCCGGGGCCGTAGACCAGCATGCACGACGGCTCCAGCGGCGTGATGAACGAGTTGCTGGCCGCCATCGTGATGCCGATGATGAAGGGGCGCGGATCGTAGCCCAGCGTCTTGGCGGTGCCGATGGCGAGGGGCAGCATCACCAGCGCCGCCGCCTGGTTGCTCATGGGCTGGGTCAGGGCCACCGTGACCAGAAAGAGCGCGGCCAGCAGACCGTACGGCCCCAGCGGCTCCAGCACGCCCGACAGCGCCCCGGTCAGCACCTGCGCCGCGCCCGTCGCCTCGAAGGCCGTGCCGAAGGCCAGCATGGCCGCGATCAGCACGATGATCGGCCACTCCACCGCGCCGTAGGCTTCCTCGGGCGAGATCAGGCGGAAGATCAGGCTCAGGGCGACGGCCACCACCACTGCCACGGCCAGCGGCACCACGCCGAGGGCGCCCAGCCCCACCGCCCCCACGAACAGGGCCACCGCCAGCGGCGCGCGGCGCGGGTCACGCACCCGCTCGGTCAGGTCCCCCATCACGGCCAGATACTCGCCCAGCGAGTCGATGCGGGCGGCGTCGCCCTGAATCAGCAGCAGGTCGCCCACCGCCAGCCGCACGCCGCCCAGCCGCTCGAAATGCTGGGCGCGGCGGTGCAGCGCCAGCACTGACACGCCGTAGCGTTCACGGAAGCGGCCCTCCTTGAGCGTGCGGCCCAGCAGCGGCGAGCCGGGCAGCACGACGGCCTCGATCAGCCGCACGTCGCCGTCCTGACCCGGCACGGCGCGCAGCTTCTGCTCGGACTTGCTGACCACGCCCAGCGTGCTTTTGCCGGCCAGGATGCGCTCGGTCTGGCCCTCCACCGCCAGCGTGTCGCCGGGCAGAACGACGAACTCTGGCCCCGGCGCGTAGAAGGTCTGGTTGTCCCGGCGCACGGCCACCACCGTCAGGCCGTAGTCGCGGCCCAGGCCGCTGTCCCGCAACGACTTGCCCTCCAGCGGACTGCCGGGGGCCACCGTCAGATCGGCCAGGTAGGCACGCAGCGAATCCTCCAGCGCGGGTTCACGGTCTGGCAGCAGGCGGGGGGCCACGAAGAACAGGTACAGCAGCCCCACCACCGCCACCGGCAGGCCCACCCAGGCCAGCTCGAAAAAGCCCAGCGGCCGCTGTCCGGTGGTGGGCAGCGCCCCCGAGACCACCAGGTTGGTGGTGGTGCCGATCAGCGTGACCGTGCCGCCCAGAATGCTGGCAAAGGCCAGCGGCATCAGCGAGCGGCCCGCCCCGATGCCCGCCCGTTTGGACAGCCCCGCCACCACCGGCAGAAAGACGGCGGTGGTGGCCGTGTTGCTGGTAAACGCGCTGATGCCGGCCACCGTGCCCAGCAGTCCGCGCAGCATGGCCGGGGCGTTGCGGGCGCGGCGGGCCAGTGACGTGCCGATCCACTCGATCACCCCGGCGCGCAGCAGCACCCGCGTCAGGATGAACAGCGAGGCCAGGGTCAGCACCGTGTCGCTGCCGAAGCCCGCGAAGGCCTGTTTGGGCGTCAGCAGCCCGGTCAGCAGCAGCGCCGAGAGCAATCCCAGCGCGGTGACGTCCACCGGCAGCCACTCGGTGGCGAACAGCACCAGCGCGGCCACGAACAGCGCCAGAATGAGGAATACGGGATCCATGGGTTCACCTGTCGGCAAGGGGAGAGGGGAGGGAGAAGGGCGGCGCCGTTCGCGCTTGCCAGAGTGTGCGCGAGGCCGCCACCGGGGGGATGAGACGGTCTAGAACAGTTCTCCGGTTTTGGGGTCACCGCTCCCCTATTCCAGCCCACTCCTCTGGGCAACCGGCCCGCGCAAGCTGGCACGGGCGAGGCGGCGCTGATACTGTGACCGGACACCGGTTGCCCGTTCCCGCCCCCCGTTCAAGGAGTCCCGATGCCCACCGTTCACGTTTTCGCCCGAGACCACATCAACACCGACGAGATCATTCCCGCCCGCCACCTGACCACCGACGTGGAATCGGAACTGGCGAAGTTTGCGATGGAGGATTACGACAAGACCTTCGTGAAACGGGTGCAGCCCGGCGATCTCGTGGTGGCCGGGGCCGACTTCGGCTGTGGCAGCAGCCGCGAGCACGCGGTGTGGGCGCTGCGCGGCGCGGGCGTGGGCGCGGTGATCGCCCCCAACTTCGCGCGCATCTACTACCGCAACTCGATCAACAACGGCTTTCTGGCCCTGGAATGCGACGGCATCGTGGAAGCTTTCGAGGACGGCGACAACGCCGATCTGGACTTGCAGGCCGGCACGGTCACCAACACGCGCACCGGCCAATCCCTGACCTTTGTGCCGGTGCCGCAGTTCGCGCTGGACGTGCAGAAGGCGGGCGGCTGGCTGGAGTACATGAAGGAGCACGACGCCGCCGATCTGGAGGCCGAAACCCTGAAGGCCCGCAGCACGGAAGCCGGTCACGGCCACCCCGGTCACGATTCCACCGAAATCGACTCCACCGCAACTGACTCCACCCCAATCGACTCAGCCCCACAGGAGAACACCCATGCCTAAGATCATCACGTTGCCCGGCGACGGGATTGGCCCCGAAGTCACCGCCGCCGCCGTGGAAGTGCTGCGCGAGGTGGCCCCGGATCTGACCTTCGAGGAGCACGCCATTGGCGGAGCGGCCTACGACGCCCACGGCGATCCCTTCCCCCAGCGCACCCGCGACGCGCTTGAGCACGCCGACGCCGTGCTGCTGGGCACCGTGGGCGGCGCGCAGAACAGCCCCTGGAACAGCCTGCCGCGCCCCATGCGCCCTGAGAGCGGGCTGCTGGCCCTCCGCAAGGCGCTGGGCTGCTACGCCAACCTGCGCCCGGTGCGCGTGCAGCCGGGGCTGGAACACCTGTCGCCCCTCAAGCCCGAACTGGCGCGCGGCGTGGATATCCTGATCGTGCGCGAGCTGCTGGGCGGGGTGTACTTCGACGGTGACCGGAAAATCGACGGCGACACCGCCTACAACACCATGCGTTACACCACCCCCGAAGTCGAGCGCGTGGCGAAGATGGCCTTCTGGGCCGCCGAGCAGCGCAAGGGCCGCGTGACCAGCGTGGACAAGGCCAACGTGCTGGAGGTCAGCGAGTTGTGGCGGCGCGACGTGCAGGCGCTGCGTGACCGCGAGTACCGCAGCATCCACCTGAACCACGAGTACGTGGACAGCGTCGCCATGCTGATCGTCTCCGATCCCAGCCGCTACGACGTGATCGTCACCGAGAACCTGTTCGGCGACATCCTCTCGGATCTGGCCGCCGTGATTCCCGGCAGCCTGGGCCTGATGCCGAGTGCCAGCCTGGGCGACGGCGCGGGCCTGTTCGAGCCGATCCACGGCAGCGCCCCGGACATTGCCGGCAAGGGGATCGCCAACCCCGCCGCCGCCATCATGAGCGCCGCCATGCTGCTGCGGCACGGCCTGGGGCGCAGCGACGCCGCCAACGCGATCGAGCGCGCCGTGGCCCTGGCCCTGCGCGAGGAACCCACCCGCGATCTGGGCGGCCAGGCCGACACGAAGACGTTTACGAACGCCGTGCTGGAGGCGATGGGCACGCCCGTCGGCTGAACCGAGAAAGTTTGAGAAAGCGAGATTGCGGGGACAGGAGGCGGGCGGCTTCCTGCCCCGCGCCTCGTTCACCGCTTCTGTTCCAGTTCCTTGACCCGGGCCTCCAACTCCTGGACTTGCCGGGCACTCTCCCCGCCCCAGGCCACGCGGATGACCCGGACGATCAGCAAGATCCAGGCCAGCAGTACGGCCAGGACCAGGACGATCATGATCAGTTCCATCGGGCTGAGGTTGGGCATACCCCAGCCTATAGAAAAGCCGCGCCGTTCCCATGTCGATTTGCGCGTTCTTCTGGCCCGGTGCCCTGCAGGCGATATGCTCCCCCCATGGTCACTGTCGTCTCCCACCCGCTGATCCAACACAAGCTCTCGCTGATGCGCGACACCCAGACCGGGGTCAAGGAGTTCCGCGAACTGGCCGCCGAACTCAGCATGCTGCTGGCCTACGAGGCCATGCGCGACCTGGAACTGGCCCCGCACACCGTGAGTACGCCGCTGGAAACCGGTGAATTCCCCATGCTCAGCGGCAAGAAGCTGGCGCTGGTGGCAATCCTGCGCGCCGGGCTGATCATGACCGACGCCATCGTGGCGCTGGTGCCGGCGGCCAAGGTAGGCCATCTGGGCATGTACCGCGATCCGCAGACCATGAAGCCGGTGGCGTACTACAACAAACTGCCCGCCGACATCGCCGAGCGCCGCGTCTTCCTGACCGATCCCATGCTGGCGACGGGCGGCAGTGCCAGCGCCGCCATCGCCAGCCTGAAAGAGGCCGGGGCGCAGTCCATCAAGCTGATGTGCATTCTCTCGGCCCCGGAAGGCATCGCCGTGATTGAGCGCGAACACCCGGACGTGGAGATCGTGACCGCCGCCATCGATTCGCACCTGAATGACCACGGTTACATCGTGCCGGGCCTGGGCGACGCGGGAGACCGAATCTACGGCACCAAATGAGCGCCCTGCACCCTTCGGCTGACCTTTCGCCGCGCCGCAGCCTTTAGACTCCGGTCAGCTTATGGATTCACTTTCTGCCCTCGCCCAGCATCTGGGCATCGCCGACCTGTTTGGGCGTGGCTTTCTCAGCGTCGTCGTCACTTTCCTGACCGCCGGGGTATTTACCTGGCTGTTCATTCCGCGCCTGCGCGAGTTCGCCGTGCAGGTGGGCTGGGCCGATCAGCCCAACGCGCGGCGCCTGAACACCGAGCCGCTGCCCAACGCGGGGGGGCTGGCGATCTTCGCGGGCTTCATCGTCAGCGTGATCGTGGCCTGGGCGCTGCGCCCCATCGTCGTGGAGATCGTCAACATTCAGGTGCTCGCCATTCTGCTGGGCGCGTCGCTGCTGGTGCTGGTGGGCTTTATCGATGACCAGTATGGGTTGTCTCCGCTGTCGCGCCTGCTGGTGCAGGTGCTGGCCGCCGTGCTGCTGATCGTCAACGGCCTGCGGATCGACTTCAACGCCATTCCCTTCCTGCCGATCCTCCCCGACGCCATCAACGCGCCCCTGAGCATCTTCCTGACCATTCTGTGGATCGTGGGCCTGACCAACGCGGTCAACCTGATGGACGGCGTGGACGGTGTGGTGGGCGGCGTGGGTTTTGTGGTCAGCACGGTGCTGCTGGCGACGGCGGCGCAGTTTCCAGACCGGGCCGCCGCTGTGGTTTTGCTGGCGGGGTTGTCGGGGGCGGCGCTGGGCTACCTGCGGCACAACTTCAACCCCAGCCGCATCATCATGGGCGACGCCGGGGCGTACCTGTTCGGCTACACGCTGGCCGCCGTGAGCCTGCTGGGCACGCTGAAATTCAGCGCCGGGGCCAGCCTGATCGTGCCGCTGATCGTGCTGGCGCTGCCGGTGCTGGACACCACGCAGGTGGTGATCGGGCGGCTGGCGCGCGGCATCCGCAACCCGCTGGGGCACCCGGACAAGACCCACATCCACCACCGCGTGCTGGCCCGCACCGCCAGCGCGCGGCGCACTGCCGTGATCCTGTGGACGGTGGCGCTGGCCTGCGGCATGCTGGGCATGGCCTTTCAGGGCGTGACGTGGCCGGTGATCGTGGCGACAGGCGTGCTGATCGCCGTGTGCCTGTGGTTCGTGGCCCACCGCCGGGTGCGCGCCCAGAAGATCGAGACCGGACGACAGGCGTCGGCCCCGAAAGATGCCTGATTCGGCCCCTGGGCTGACAGGTGGGCACCCTCCAGAACTCTGCGCTGGAGGCTGCCCTTCTTTCTGACGCTCCTGTCGGCCAGCGGATGTCCGGTGGCTGTTCTCTGCAGGGTGTGACGCCGGCTGTTCTTTGCCCTACCTTGCCCCGCTATGCTGCCCGGCATGTCCGCACCGCTGCCCACCCGCACCCAGAGCGCCGAACAGGTCATGGCCTTCTACGATGCCCACCGCACCACCCGCAGGTACGTGACGGCCCAGGACGGCTCCCCGCTGCCCCTGCCCGCAGACCATCTGGAAGCCATCCTGCACGCCGCCCAGCGTGCGCCCACCGACGCCACCGCTCAGCTGTATTCGCTGGTGCGGCTGGTGAATCCTGCTGTGCGGGCTGAGGTGGCGGCCCTGACCACCAACGCGCACATCGCCACCGCGTCCGAGGCCTTCGTGGTGTGCGCCGACGTGCGGCGCGTGGAGCGGGTGCTGGAGGTCAGGGGGCAGACGCCGGGGCACTGGCCGGCCATCGCCGTGCATTTCGGCATCGGGGACGCGGTGATGGCCGGAACCAACCTGCTGACCGCCGCCGAGATGCTGGGCTACCAGGGCTGCTGGATCGGCGGCGTGATGAATGGATTGGAGGGCATCATCGATCTGCTGGCGCTGCCGCCCGGTGTGCTGCCCTTCGCCGCGCTGACCATCGGAAAGTCTGCCGAGGACACGCCGTACCGCCCGCGCGTGCCGCGCCCGCTGGTGATTCACACCGACACCTATCACCCCGGCACGGACGAGGAAATCCGCGCCGCCGTGGAGGTCATGAACCCCATCGCGGCGCGGGGGGACCAGCCCGGCGACTGGGCCAGATTGTTGCGCTCCTACTTCGCCGTGGGCGGCAGCATGGAGGGCCGCGAACCCCGGCTGGTGGCGGCCCTCCAGCGGCAGGGCCTATGGGCGGGGGAGGGGGAAGCCGCGCCGCCCCTTCAGTCTGTCACGTAAGCGAACACCCGCTCGATGGGCTGGCCCAGCACCAGCGCAATCTTGAAGGCCAGTTCCAGCGACGGCGAATACTTGCCGCCCTCGACGGCGTTGATGGTCTGCCGGGTCACCCCCGCTGCCGTGGCGAGGGCCTGCTGCGTCATCTCGCCCCGCTCGAAGCGCAGGCGGCGGATGTGGTTGACCACCTGACCCTGGGACTGGGGTGCGGCCACGCTCAGAAGCCGCGCCTATGGCCGTGGGCCTGTACACCGAAGCGCACCGTCTCCGCCGTCACGAAAGCCGTGAAGCCCAGCAGCAGCAGCGCGGTGGGCGAGAACATCACGTTAGAGGGCAATCCCAGCAGGGGCTGACCCGACAGCACGAAGGGCAACAACGTGTAGAAGCCCACGCCCGCCACCACGACGACGCTGACGTATGCGGCGCGGGTGGCGCGGGCATCGATAACCCGGTCACGTTCATCGGCCGGTTCCTGGGCGGCGCGTTGGCCGGTCAGCCAGAAGGCGGCCTGTCCCAGCCCAACCAGCAGACCCTGCAAGATCACCATGGGCAGCAGCAGCGTGTGCAAGGCGATGATGCCCTCCAGCGCCTCATCCGGCTTCAGCGCGGCCAGCCCACGCCACGCGAAGACGAAGAACGGCACGTACAGCACCAGCGTCGTCGTCAGGTTGATCCACGCCAGCTTCTCGCGGTACGAGCGGGGGGCCGTCTCCTCGCGCAGGGTCATCATGGGAAGAGTGTACGCTTGATCAGACACCATGTCAAATAAACCCGACACGCCACGGCTGAAAAAAGGCGGCCCGGAAGCCGCCCGTCTCAAGAGGGATCAGTCGGCAGCCTGGGCCGTTTCTTCCGCCGGGTACACTTCCAGCACGCCCGCCGCGCCCATGCCTCCGCCGATGCACATGGTGATCAGCGCCTTGCCGCCGCCGCGCCGTCCGAGTTCGTAGATGGCCGTCGTCGCCAGCTTCGCGCCGCTGCACCCGAGGGGATGGCCCAGCGCAATCGCGCCGCCGTTGACGTTGGTGATCTCCTCGTTCAGGCCCAGTTCACGAATGACCGCGAGGCTCTGGGCGGCAAAGGCCTCGTTCAGCTCGATCAGGTCAATGTCGGTCAGGGTCAGGCCCACCTGTTCCAGCACCTTGGGGATGGCCTTGACCGGGCCGATGCCCATCAGTTCGGGATCGACGCCCGCCACCGCGAAGCCCAGGAACTTGGCCAGTGGCTTGAGGCCCAGTTCCTGCGCCTTGTCCCCGCTCATGATCAGCACGGCGGCGGCGCCGTCGCTGAAGGGGCTGGCGTTGGCCGCCGTCACGCTGCCGGTGGTCTTGAAGGCGGGGCGTACCTTCGCCATGTCCTCCAGATTGGCGTCCCGGCGAATCAGCTCATCCTTGTCGAACTGCACCGTTTCGGTCTTGATTTTCGTGCCCTTGACGGTGTCCTTCTCCACCGGCACCGGCACGATCTCGGCGTCGAAGCGTCCGGCGTCCTGGGCGGCGGCGGCGCGCTGGTGGCTGCGCAGGGCGAAGGCGTCCTGATCGGCGCGGCTCACGCCGTACTTGTCGGCCACGTTCTCGGCGGTCATGCCCATGCCGATGTACGAGCCGGGGCGGGTGTCCACCAGATCGGGGTTGGGGCTGGGGTTGTGGCCGCTCATGGGCAACATGCTCATGCTCTCCACGCCGCCGGCCAGCATGATCTCGGCCTGTCCGGTCTGGATGGCCGCCGCCGCCATCGCGATGGTCTGGAGGCCGCTGGAGCAGAAGCGATTGACGGTCACGCCGCCCACGCTGTCGGGCATACCGGCGCGCAGCGCGGCCAGGCGGGCCACGTTCAGGCCCTGCTCGGCCTCGGGAATGGCGCAGCCCAGGTACACGTCCTCCACCAGGGCGGGGTCAATGCCGGCGCGCTTGACGGCCTCGTTCATGACCAGGGCGGCCAGATCGTCGGGGCGGGTGTTGGCGAGGGTGCCTTTGATGCCGCGTCCCACGGGGGTACGAACGGCGGATACGATAACGGCGTCTTTTAGATTCATGACTTACTCCTTGAATGGGTTAGAGGCTAGGGGTTTTTCTATTTCCAGTGCCAGTGCTGCGATTCTCGGAAATAGATTATTTTGGTAGATATATTCGAGATCTTGAAAGCAGATACCGGATAAAGCGACAATTCCTTTAGAAAAATCAGCTAGATCGGCAAGTTGGATAGTCTTGTTGGATTGAGTAATCAAATCAGCCTCACCAATGCCATATACATCTTTGTAAGTCGCCATAAGATCATCCGCCGAAAAAATATGTACGGAGCTATAAGCTGATCCCCAGTGTAAAAAATTCCCTAAACGATTTGGCTCTCGCTCATATATGAAGTTCAACGTCCAGCAAAAAACTTTATCCTCTGCATTCTTCAGTTCAATACCAGAAGAAGCATAGATCTGGCCCTCAGAAAAAGAGCCTGTCCAGGATGTCTCACATTCCACCAAAATTAAACTTTTTGACAGTAATACATCAGATTGAGCCAGTTCACTAAGTTCAAACTTTTCTCGCAGTTTGTCTAGTGCTTCAGCTACACAATGCTCTTCAGGTGTCATACCCCCACCCCCGGCAAAACCCTCCCGATAAACGCCTCCAACTCTGCGTCATATTTGGCAGGGTCAATGTTCCAACAGCGAATATGCTTGGCCCCCTCGACGCGGTGGTATTCCACCAGATCGGGGCGCAACCTGGCGAGGGCGTCGGACTGGCGGATGGGAATGGTGGCGTCGCGGGTGCCGTGCCACAGCAGGATGGGCACACGGAAACCGGGGGCGGCGGCCAGTTGATCCACCACGTCGAAATCCTGCCCGCTGCGCCGCGTGACGAGGTACTGCACGAAGTTGCCGATGTGCCGCGCCATGAAGCCGGGAATGCCGTAGCGCTGCCCGTTGCTGCGGATGGTGTCGCGCCAGTCCAGCGCCGGGCAGTCCAGCGCCACGCCCGTCACCGGAATCGGGTACGGCTGGTGCCGGGGCCGCAGCACGCTCAGGGCCACGTTGCCGCCCATCGAGAAGCCGTAGAGCATGGCCCGTCCGTACCCGGCGGCCTTCGCCCAGTCCAGCGCGGCGATCACGTCCTCGGCCTCGCTGTCGCCCAGGCTCAGGTAGCCCTTGCCCACACGCGGCGCACCGTGCGCGTTGCGGAAGGTGACGAACAGCGAGGCCACCCCTGAACGCCGCAGCGCCGGCAGCATCCGCAGCGCCTGCGCCCGCTGCCCGCCGTGCCCGTGAATCACGATGGCGATGGCGTCCCTTTCACCAGAGACAGCGGGAATGTGCCACGCGGGCATGTTCCCCACCTCTGTGTGAACGGAGGTGGCCTCGTAGTCGATGCCCAGTTGCCCCGGCGTGCCGTTGTAGACGAAGGTGGAGACCCAGGCCAGCGAACCGTTTGGTAAGACTCCGCGTTCTTCCAGAATGTCGCGCCGTACCAGCGTTCCGGCCAGCTTGGGCGGCCCCAGGACGGCGTGCCCCTTGTTGGGCAGCAGAGGCACAATACCCACCACTCCGCGAGACAGTGTCTCCGGCGAGGCAGGCAGATACACCGAGTTGCCGCGCCGCCCCACCGGAACGAACTCGCCCTTGACCCGCCGCGTCTTGGAACGCAGGGTGATCTCTGCGCCCAGGAATGCACCCGACAGGACGGCCACCGCGTAGGAAAAGGCAGCCCAGCCCAGCGCCCGGCGGCGGTTGATCTGACGGATTCGGGTGAGGATCGACACGGGACATTCTCCTGCGGGTGGATGGGGGGCTGATTATCCCTCACCGTGACAGCGAGGGACGGGAAACTCAGTTCCGCAGCGGCTTCCCAGTCTTCAGCATGTGGTCGATCCGCTGCTGCGTGCCCTTCTTGCCCAGCAGGGTCAGGAAGGCTTCGCGTTCCAGATCAAGCAGGTGCTGCTCGCTGACCTTGGCGGTGCGGTTGTTGCCGGTGCCGCCGCTCAGCACCCGGCCCAGTTCCTTGCTGACCACCAAGTCGTAATCGGTGATGTAGCCGCCCTGGTGCATCCCGTACAGCGCACTCTTCAGCGCGGCGATGGCGGCGTCGCCCATCACGGGGATGTCCTGGCGGGGCGTGGGCTGCACGTAGCCGGGGGCCAGCGCCAGCACCTGCCGCTTGGCTTCCATGATGATGTGGTTCCTGTTCATGGCAACCGTGTCGGTGTCGCGCAGGAAGCCCAGGTTGCGGGCCTCTAACGCACTCGTGGAGGTCTTGGCAGTGCCGATCAGCTCGAAGGCGCGCTGCACGGCGGGCAGCAGCGTGATGCCCACCTGCTGGCTGGGGTGCAGCTGATCGGTGAAGCGCAGCAGCATTTCCTTGGTGCCGCCGCCGCCGGGGATCAGGCCCACGCCGACTTCCACCAGCCCCATGTAAAGCTCGGCGCTGGCAACCACATGATCGGCGTGCAGCGTGAATTCCGCGCCGCCGCCCAGGGTCAGGCCGAAGGGGGCCGCCACAGTGGGGTGCGGGGAGAAGCGCAGGGACGTGGTGACCTGCTGGAACTGCTTGATGGAGTCGTCCAGCTCGTCCCACTCGTCGGCCTGCGCCTGCGACAGGATCAGGGGCAGGTTGGCCCCGGCGCTGAAATTCTCGCCCTGATTGCCCAGCACCAGCCCGGCGTAGCCCATCTCCTGCACCAGTTTGTGGCCGTCCTGCACGGCGCGCAGCTGATCCTCGCCCAGCGCGTTCATCTTGGCGTGCCATTCCACCAGCAGCACGCCGTCGCCCAGATCGACGACGCTGGCCCCGCCACGCTTCTTGACCACCCTGGAGGCGTCGTTCTTCAGATCGGTCAGGATGAAATACGGCGCTTCGTACTTGGTGGGCTGGCCCTCCGGCGTCACGGTTTCGTCGCCCCCCTGCTCATTAACAGAGTAGAACTTCTCGCGCCCGCTGTCCATCATGGCCTGGAGCAGGGGCGGCAGCGTGCGGCCCTCGGCTTCCAGGTTGGCGATGACGGTCTGCACGCCCAGGGTGTCCATCGTCTCGAACGGCCCCTGCTCCCAGCCGAAGCCCCATTTCAGGGCGTTGTCGATGTCCTGAAGGCGGCCCGACACGTTCCCGGCCATCTTGGCGGCGTACCAGAAGCCGTCGTTCATCACGCCGCGCAGGAAGTCGCCCTCCTTGCCTGAAGCGGTGTACAGCGTTTTCACCCGTTCGGCCAGCGGCTTGCCCTTCACCGCTTCCACGGCGGCCACCTTCACCTTGCCCTGATCCTCGTACTCCATCGTGTCGAGGTTGAGGTTCAGGATCTTGGTCTTGCCCTTCTCGTCTTTCGTCTTCTTGTAAAAGCCGCTGCCGGTCTTGTCGCCCAGCCACTTCTTGTCTTCCACCAGGGTGCGGAAGGCGTCGGTCAGGCTGAAATCCTCGTCGTCGGGCGTCACCTTGCCGATGTCGTTGGCGACGTGGTAGATGATGTCCAGGCCCGACAGGTCAGCGGTGCGGAAGGTGGCGGAGTTGGCGCGGCCCAGCACCGGCCCGGTCAGCTGATCCACCTGCGCGGGGGTCAGCCCGGCCTCCTGCATGTGCTGCATGGCGCGGATGATGCCGTACACGCCAATCCGGTTGGCGACGAAGCCCGGCACGTCGTTGGCGATAACTACGCCCTTGCCCAGCGTGGTTTCGGCAAACTCGCTGAAGGCGTCCACGACTTTGGGATCGGTCTTGGGGGTGGGAATCACTTCCAGCAGGTGCAGGTAGCGCGGCGGGTTGAAGAAATGGGCGCCCACGAAACGGCGCTGGAAGTCCTCGCCCCGGCCCTCAATTTGCAGGTGCATCGGAATGCCCGAGGAGTTGCTGGAGATGATCGCCGTCTTCTTCGCCACCTTCTCCACGCGCTCCCACAGGCTGCGTTTGGCGTCGAGCTTCTCGATGATGGCTTCCAGCACCCAGTCGGCGTCCTTGAGCTTGGGCAGATCGTCTTCCAGGTTGCCGGGAGTAATCAGGGCGGCGCGCGACTTGTCCATAAAGGCGGCGGGACGGGCCTTGAGCGCCCGCTGGATGCCCTGCTTCGCCAGGAAATTACGATCTGGGTTGTCCGGTAGCACGATGTCGAGGAGCATCACGGGAATGCCCGCGTTGGCGAGTTGCGCGGCGATGGCAGCGCCCATCACACCTGCGCCGATCACGGCAGCCTTCTGAATACGGTACGGCTGAATCTTCATGGAACCTCCTGGAGAGACGGCGAATAAATTTAGACTCGGTTCAAAGTTTAGTGCAGAAAGAGGGCCGTTGTCCACCGGAAGGGCGGAGGCAAACCTTTACCTGGGTTTGGTCAGGGTGTCGGCGAATTCCATGTGGAGGATCGTCAGCGCCCGCTTCCCACCCTCAACATACGTGGGCCTGTCCCAGCGCAGCCCAAAGGCCATGTCCTCCAGCGCCCGGCACAGTGCGTACCACGCGGCCCGCTCGATAACCCCGGCCTCAGTCTTGCCGTACTCTGCCAGGGCCGCGTCCAGCATGGCCCGTCCGCCCCAATGAATCAGCCCCGCCAGATCGCGCGCCGGATCGCCGATGGCGGCGTCGGCCCAGTCGAGGATGCCGGTGATCTCGGCCCGGTCACTCAGGAACACGTGCTCGGCGGCCAGATCGCCGTGAATCACCGCGAGCTGCCCCGGCTGGGAGGTGGGCGTCTGATTCAAGACCTCGCGCCAACTCTGCACCTCAGGCCACTGCCTCGAGAGGGCTTCCAGATCCTCCAGCGCGGCTTCCTGCCAGTCGGAGTAAGTTGGATCGAAATCGAGCGTCAGGCCCAACGCCCGCGCCGTGCCCGCGCCCTGAGCGTGCAGGACTCGCAGAAAACGGCCCACGGAGCGCCCCACCTCTTCCCACTTGAGCAGCGGGGTTTCCAGACCCGATCTTCCCGTTAGCCGAAGCGCACCCGTGAAGGCTTCGGGAAAGTCTCTATCCGGCTGGCCGACGAACACTGGGACGGGAACCGGCAGCGGCAGGTGTGGGGCCAGCCACGTCAGCAGCCGCGCCTCCCTGAGTAAGCCCTGACCGCCCCCGCTGTGTTTCGGAAACCGAAAAACCCACCGCTGTCCCACCGCAAACGCCCGGTGATCGCCGCCCTCGCCCAGCGGCGTCACGGGCAGGGCGGCCAGGGGCGGGAACTGGCAGCGAATCAGTTTGGCCGCCCGCACCGCGTCCACGGTCAGCCCTGACGCGCAGCCAGCCACGCCCGCGCCGCCGTTTCGAGGGCCGCGAAGAAGGCGAAGTCCAGTGCCCGCGCCGCGTCGTCCGCATTCCCGGTCTGCGCGAAGGCCAGGGCCAGTTGCATGGGGGCCTCTTCTCCCTTCGTCGCGGCCAGGAATTCGACGAGGCCCAGCCCCTGCCCGTAGACATGGTTCCACTGGTTTTCCGGCACGGCGTTGAAGTCGGCCAGTTCGGCCAGGGGCACCCAGTCCTTCTGCGCGTATCCGGCCACGCGCCTCTGCTCGCTGGCCAGCGAGTCGGGCGGCCAGTACGCCCGCGCCACGAAGTCGGCCAGCCCCTCGTGCAGCCACCACGGAATACGTTTGTCGCGCCCCGGCCCCGCTGCCGCCGAGACGCTCAGGTGCGTGAACTCGTGAGACAGCACCCGCAGCAGATTCAACCGGGGATCGTCGTCTTGCGGCAGCACCAGCTTGATCGCCTCGCCCGGCTCGTTCCAGCCGCCCACGGGTTTCAGCGACAGGGCCACGCTGGCGCTGAGGGTGGCGGGGTTGGGATAGACCTTGACGGTGGCGGTGGCCGGCACGTTCAGGCCCAGCACGTCTTGAACATGGGCGGCGGCCCCAGGCAGCAGCGCCCCCACATTCGCCGCCCGGGTGCGGAGCCGCAAGTTGGGCTGGCTCAGGACATACAGCGAGAACCCGTCCGTCGGCAGCAGGGTGAGGGCCTCGCCCGCGTAGCGCCAGACCCCGCCCACCTTTTGCAGCGTTACAGGCAACTCGGATTGCGAGACCTGCCCCGGCTGCCGTTCCCAGCTCAGGTTCAACTGGGCGTGGGCCTCCGTTCCCGTTGCCTCCACGTCCGAGAACTGGTACGTGACGGTGGGCTGCGGCACCCGGCCCAGATCGGCGGCGAAGTTGGCCCCCTCCACCGCGAATGTCCCGTCTGCGTGCAAGAGCTCGCGGTACGCGGCGGCGTTCCCGGCCCGCGCTGCTGTCTGTAGCGCCCCGGCCAGGGCGTCGGGCGTGGTCTGGGCCACGGCAGAGGGCAGCAGCAGGGCGACGAGCAGCAGAGTCAGGCGCATGGGTTCAGGAGGGGCGGGCCTGTTCCAGCAGCACCTGCAAGGTCTGCCACGGCAGGGTGGCGCACTTGACGCGGGTGTGCAGGGTGTGGACGCCGCGCAGCGCCGCCAGATCGCCCAGCTCGGGGGCGGCCTCTCCGCTGCGCACCATCTCGGTGAAGGACTGGATCAGGGCGTGGGCCTCCTCCACGGTCTTGCCCTTCAGCGCCCCGGTCATCAGGCTGGCGCTGGCAACCGAGATGGCGCAGCCCTGCGCGGTGAAGCGGGCGTCCTCGATGCGTTCCCCGTCCAGCCGCAGCATCAGTTGCAGCTGATCGCCGCACGACGGGTTGTGGCCGCCCTCGGCGTGCGTGGCGTCGGGCAGATCGCCGAAGTTGCGCGGGCGGCGGTAATGCTCCATGACCACCTGCCTGTAGAGGGCCTGCATGGCGCTGCCGGGAGCGGTCATGGCGTCTCCGCGAAGAACTGCGCGATCTCGCCCAGCGCGTCGGCCAGGGCGTCCACGTCGGCGGGGGTGGTGTACACCGAGAAGCTGGCCCGCGCGGTGCTGGCCACGCCCAGCGCCCGCATCAGCGGCTGCGCGCAGTGGTGCCCGGCCCGCACGCAGATGTTCGCCTCGTCCAAGAACCCGGCGACGTCGTGGGCGTGCGCGCCCGCCACGTTGAAGCTGACCACCCCGCAGCGCCCAGAGGCCGGGCCGTACAGTTGCAGGCCGTCCACCGCGCCCAGCCGCTGCAACGCGTAGCCCAGCAGGGCCTGCTCGTGCGCCGCAACATTCGCCATGCCCAGGCCGCTCAGGTAGTCAAGCGCCGCGCCGAAGCCGATCACCTCCGCGATGGCCGGGGTGCCCGCCTCGAAGGTGTGGGGCAGCGGGGCGTAGGTGCTGTGCTGCGGGTAGACCTCGCGGATCATGTCGCCGCCGCCCTGGTAAGGGGGCAGCCCGCGCAGCGCCTCCGGGCGGGCCAGCAGCAGGCCCACGCCGCTCGGCCCCAGCATCTTGTGGGCGCTCAGGACGTAGAAGTCGGCGCCCAGCTCCGTCAGGTTCAGCGGCAGGTGGGGGGCCGCCTGCGCGCCGTCCAGCAGGATCGACACGCCGCGCGCGTGGGCCAGTTCCACCAGTTGCCGCGCCGGATGCACCGTGCCCAGCGCGTTGCTGACGTGTTGCAGGGCCACAAATTTCACGGGCAGCTCGCGCAGCTTGCGTTCGTAATCCTCTAGGTCAAGGCGGCCATCCGGCGTCATCGCCACCGCCTCCACCCGCGCGCCGCGCCCCCCGGTGACCAGATGCCACGGCACCAGGTTGGCGTGGTGTTCCAGCTCGCTGACCAGCACCACGTCGCCGGGGTTCAGGTGAACCTGGCCCCAGCTGTGCGCCACCAGATTGATCGCCTCGGTGGCGTTGCGCGTGAAGACCACGCCGTCACGCGACGGCGCCCCGAAGAACTGCGCGGCCTGATCGCGCACCGCCTCGAAACGGTCGGTGGCGCGGGCCGACAACCCGTAAGCCCCCCGGTGGATGTTGGCGTAGTCGTGGGCGTAGAACCCGGCGATGGCGTCAATGACGGCGGCGGGCTTCTGGCTGGACGCGGCGGAATCCAGAAACACCAGTTCCGGGCGGTGGGCGAACACGGGAAAATCGGCCCTGACCTCCAGCAGCGGGGCGGGAGGCGGGACAGCTGCGGACGGCTGAGTCATGAAACGCTCCTTGGCAGGGCGAAGACGCCTGTCTGTCGGCTCAGGCTATCAGCCCCGCTGCGGGGCATTCCAGGCCAGAGCGCCCGCCGCCAGTCTTGTTAAACGGATTCCGTTTGTTTTGTGTAGGAACCGGGAGAGCGCCGGTTCCTACACTCCACGTCCGGAACCCGTTTTTCTCTTTCTCGCTCCGCTCGGATTTCCAGGTGTTTCCAACACCTTTCAATCGGAGTCCGTATTACTCCTGCTTCTTGCCGATCTCGCGGCTCAGGCGGTCGGCGGCCACCAGCAGCACGTCCCACACGCCGGAGAAGGGCGGGGCGTAGGACAGATCCATCTCGAACAGATCCTGCACCTTGCCGCGCCCGTGCAGCAGCGCGGCGATCACGTCCACCCGCTTGACGCTCTCGTGGTTGTTGCAGACCAGTTGCGCGCCCAGCAGGCGGCCCGTGACGCGCTCGGCGGTCAGGCGCACGTAGATGGGTTTGGCCGTCGCGTAGTACCCGGCGTGATCGGTGCTGCTGACGTCCACGCTGACGGCCTTGAGGCCCAGCGCGTCGGCCTCGGATTGGGTCAGGCCGGTGCGGGCCGCGCCCAGCGCGAAGGTCTTGAAGATGCTGCTGCCCACCACGCCGGGGAATGTGGCGTCGCCCCCGGCCATGTTCACCCCGGCCACCCGGCCCATGCGGTTGGCGGTCAGCCCCAGCGGGATATGCACCCGGCGGCGCGTGACCCGGTGGGTGGACTCGGTGTTGTCTCCTGCTGAATACACGCCCTCCACACTGGTTTCTTGGCGAATGTTCACCGCCACCGCCCCGGTCTTGCCAATCCGCGCCCCCGCCGCGCGGGCCAGCCCCACGTTCGGGCGCACGCCCACCGCCACGATCACCACGTCGGCGCGGATCAGGCCGTGATCGGTCTGCACGCCGGTCACGTGGCCGCCTTTGCCAGTCAGGCTCTCGACGGTGGTGCCGCAGCGAATCTCCACGCCGTTGCCCTCCAACTCGGCCCGCACGCGCCGCTGGTAGTCGCGGTCTAGCATGCGCCCGGCCACCTCCGGCCCCTTTTCCACCACCACCACGCTCAGGCCCCGGCAGTGCAGCGTCTCGGCCAGCTCCAGCCCGATGTAGCCGCCGCCCACGATCACGGCCCGCTTCGCCTTCTGGAGACTGGCCTCGATGGCCTGCCCGTCTGGGATGTCGCGCAGGACATGCACGCCGCCCAATTCGGTCTGCGCCCAGTCGGGGCGAATGGCCGAGACCCCGGTGGCGATCAGCAGTTTGTCGTACGGCTCCACGGCGCTGCGCCCGGACGCGTGATCCACCACGGTGATGGTGCTGGCCCCCGCGTCCACGCCCGTCACCTCGTGGCGCAGGCGGACGCCGATGCCACGGGCACGCATCTGATCCGGCGTGCGGGCGATCAGGTCACCAAAGCTGTCCACGTCGCCGCCCAGCACGTAGGGCAGGCCGCAGGCCCCGTAGCTGATGTACTCGCCGCGCTCGTAGACCACCACGTCGGCCTCCGGGTTCTGCCGCATGGCGCGGCTGGCCGCACTCATGCCCGCCGCCACGCCGCCCACAATCACGATTCGCATGCGGCAGTCTAGGGGGTGCCCCGCCCGACTTTGGGGTGTGCCGTGACGCTTCTCTTGCTGCAGCGCAGGAGGCACGTCGCCTGACCGCCCATCTGAGGCCCACGCTTTTTCAGGACGCTACAATGCCGGTCATCAACCACATGCCCGGCGTCTTTTCCAGAGATTTCGGGTTCAACACGGACGAACACTGTCCAGAGGAGTTCACATGAAAAGAGCCATCCTGACCCTGACCGCTCTCGCCGTCCTCGCCACCACCGCCCAGGCCCGCACCTGGGACGCCATCAAGGGGAGCGGCACCATCAAGATCGCCACCGAGGGCGCCTTCCCTCCGTTTAACGTGCTGGAGGGCAAGAAGCTGACCGGCTTCGAGGTCACGCTGGCCGAGGCGCTGGCCAAGGAGCTGGGCCTGAAGGTGGAGTGGACGACGCAGCCCTTCGACAACCTGCTGATCGGGTTGCAGCAGGACCGTTACGACTTCGTGATCGCCAGCCACGGCATCACGCCGCAGCGGGCCAAGGCCGTGGATTTTTCTAACCCGCACTACTGCACCGGGGGCGCGATTGTCGCCAAGCCCGGCGGCCCCATGACGGCGGCTGATCTGGCCGGCAAGTCGGTGGCCGTGCAGGTGGGCACCACCTATCTGGAAAACGTCCGCAAGGTGCCGGGCGTGGGCGACATCAAGACCTTCCCCAAGGACACCGACGCCCAGGCCGCGCTGATGTCGGGCCGCGTAGACGCCTGGGTGGGCGACAAGTTCACCGGTATCGATCTGGTCAAGGCCCAGAAGGGCAAGGTCAAGCAGGGCGACCTGCTGTTCAAGGAGAGCATCGCCATGGCCGTCAAGAAGGGCAACAGCAGCCTGCTGAAAGAGCTGAACTCGGCGCTGGAAAAGGCCCTGAACAACGGCACCTACGCCAAGATCAGCAACCAGTATTTCGGCCAGGACATCCGCTGCCGCAACTGAGCGGCTCAGGTTCCTAAACAATTGGGCGGCGGTTCCTGCGGGGGCCGCCGCCCTCTGCTGCACCGCCGGACGCCCACTCAGCTTTTCAGTACACTGGTTTCAGCCTCAACCCTGGGGTGATGTATCCATGTCAACAGCCCTCTGACCCTCCACGTCAAGAATCTGCGCGCCTGAAACTGAGGTGGCGCACGTGTCCTCGTGACCAGACCGGGCTGTTGAACCCCAGGGAAGAATATGTTGAGAAAAAATGACCCCACGCGGGTCTATCTGACGCTGTCGGCGGGTCTGTCGTTCGCCTTTGCCCTGGCCTTTACGCTGCAAGGGTTGTATTTCGTGACGGTGGCGGGCCTGAACCCGCTGCAACTGCTCCTGATCGGCGCGGCGCTGGAGGGGGCCGCCTTCGTGCTGGAAGTGCCGACGGGCGTGGTGGCCGATGTGTACTCGCGCCGCCGCTCGGTGATTCTGGGCTGCCTGTGCCTGGGCGCGGCCATGCTGCTGGTGGCCGCCTTTCCGGTGTTCTGGGCGTTGCTGCTGACCCAGATCGTCTTGGCGGCGGGCTACACCTTCCTCAGCGGCGCGCAGCAGGCGTGGCTGGCCGACGAGGTGGGCGAGGGGCGGGCGGCCGGGCTGTACCTGCTGGGCAGCCAGTACGGGCGGGCGGCGGGCCTGGCCGGCATCGCGGCGACGGCGGGTCTGGCGACGCTGGGCCTGCACGTTCCGATTCTGGTGGGCGGCGCGGTGGCCCTGTGCCTCGCGCTGTATCTGTGGCTGCGAATGCCCGAAGACGGCTTTGCCCCGGCCCCACGCGAGGAACGCCAAAGTTGGGCGGCGTTGTCCGCCACTTTCCGTCAGGGTGTGACCGAGGTGCGCGCCAGCCGCGTGCTGACCCTGCTGATGCTGAGCGCCGTGCTGTACGGGGCGAGCAGCGAGGCGCTGGATCGCCTGAACGAATTTCTGCTGGTTGTGGAGGTGGGCCTGCCCGGCGGCCTGAGCGCCGCGAACTGGTTCATTGTGCTGGCGATCATCGTTCAGCTTGTCGGGCTGGCCGTCACTGAACCGCTGCGCCGCCGCATCCATCCAGCCGATGCGCGGGCGGCGGCGCTGGCCCTGCGCTGGGTGTTGGGCCTGAGCGTGGCGGCGCTGCTGGCCTTCGCCTACGCGCCGGGTTTCGGCTGGGCGGCGGGGGCGCTGGTGGTTCACGGCGTGCTGCGCGGGCTGTACTCGCCGCTGTACGACGCGTGGATCAATCGGGGCCTCAATCCGGCGTCGCGCGCCACGGTCAATTCCATCGCCTCGCAGGCCGACGCGCTGGGACAGGTGACGTTCGGCCCGGTGTTCGGGGTGCTGGGCAACGTGCTGGGGGTACGCTCGGCCCTGGCGCTGGCCGCGCTGGTGCGGGTGCCTGCGCTGCCGTTGCTGGGGCGGGCAGGTGGGGGGAGAACATCAGGCTGAATAGTCAGAGGGGGCAGCCGTTGCTGGCTGCCCCCTCTCGCAATCCGTTTACTTCAGCGTGCTTGCCCAGTCCAGAATGGCGCGATTGGCCGCTGGGGCGTTTTCGTAGATGGCGGCGTGGGCCGCGCCGGGAATCAGCACCAGCTTGCTGCCTGCGATGTTCTGCTGCATCTTCATGGCGAAGGGCGGTGGGTACACCGTGTCCTCCACGCCCTCCAGAATCAGGGTGGGCACGGTGATGCTCGCCAGCGTGGGCAGCGAGTCGAGCCGCTCGGACAGCGCTTTGGCTCCCGCCACGTCGCCGGCCACACTGGCCTGCCGCACGATGTCCCCGAGGAACTTCACGTCGCCGGGTTTGTTCAGGCGGGTCACGCCGGTCAGCATGTCCTTGAGCAGTTCGCCCACCAGCGACTGCGGGCCGTAGGTCACGGCCTTCTGCGCCATGCCGCCCCACAGGGCCTTTTCCACCACGTTGGCGGGGTTGGCGATGGTATCGATCAGCAGCATGCCCTTGAAGCGCTCGGGGGCGGTGCGGTACATCTCGAAGACGATGGGGCCGCCCATCGACATGCCGCCGATGATCGCGCTGGGCACGTTCAGCTGATCCATGACCGCCAGCGCGTCTTTGGCGTAGGTCTGGATGGAGCCGGCGTCGTCCGCCGGCGCCACGCTCTGGCCGTAGCCCCGGTGGTCAATGGTGATGACCCGGTAGCCCGCATTCGCCAGCGCGTCGCGGTTGCGCGAGAACAGTTCGCCGCTCAGGGGGTAGCCGTGCAGCAGCAGCATGGGCGTGCCGCTGCCCTGCGAGACGTAGTGAATCTGCGCGCCGTTCACGGCCAGCATGCCTTCCTGCCGCATCCCATCGTTGCCGCCGGCCAGCGCCGCGCCGGAAAGAAGGGTCAGGGTCAGGGCCAACTTGCTCTTGTGTGCTTGCTTCATGAAAAACCTCGGCGACGGGGCCGCGTGCCTGGGGTCAGGCGTCCACGTCGTTTTGACTGCCCGAGTAGGTTAGGGAACCGCTGGCCGAGGCGGAGGAGACGGCATTTATCCCCCCTTTGAAGTCGGCCCAAAATAAAGGTTTCCTCTTGATCCAGACGGCCAGCGCGGCGGTTCTGGGGGCCGGGAGCCTCCGCCATCTGGTGGATGTCATTCCCCCGCGCCGCCGCGTATACTGGCCGGGCAGTGACCGGGAGGAGTACCCGTGCCCATGCGCCCACAGGAAATTCAGCGCGCGACTGAGACGCTGGACGGGAACGCAGCCGGAGAAAGTCGCCCGCGAGCGAGACGGAAGAACCCCCGCCCCTGTCTCATCAACAGGTGGGAAGTAGACCCGTCCGGGTGCGCCCGCCACAGCGCGTTCAGAGCGCCCACCATGCAGGTGGGAATTGCGGTGGTACCACGGGACACGTCACCTTCACGTCTCGTCCGCGCACGGAGCAATCCGGCGGACGGGACGTTTTTTCGTTTCTTGAACGGGGGGGATGGTTTTGTTCGACGACTGTTTTGATTTTGATGAAGGCCCCCACTTTTTTCCGTTTCTTCTGGGTGGCGGCTTGCGGTTTAACCCCTCTGCTTCGCAGCTCTGCGAGTCCGCCTCTGCGGGGCACCTCCCCTCAAGGGGAGGCAAGGAGACTGCGCCGTGGCACGACCAACTGCCACTCTTGGCTCCCCTTGAGGGGAGCTGGCAGCGAAGCTGACTGAGGGGTTAAGCCGCAAGCCGCCACCCTTAAAACTGAGAACTGATTTCACCTCCTCCCAAACCAACACCCAACCCCTCTCCAGGAGACCCGCCCATGACTGACCTGCCCGAATCCACCACGCCCGAATCCCCCATGCCCGAAACCAGCGCCGCCGAGAACGACTCCGTCCTCGCCAAGCAGTTCGATCCCTCTGCCGTCGAGCCGGGCTGGGCGGCGAGGTGGCGCAACGAGCCGTTCCGAGCCGACGCCACCAGCGGGCGCGAACCGTTCACCATCGTGATTCCGCCGCCCAACGTGACGGGCAACCTGCACCTGGGCCACGCGCTGGACAACACGCTGATCGACACCCTGATCCGTTACAAGCGCATGGCGGGCTTCGAGGCGCTGTACCTGCCGGGCATGGATCACGCCGGGATCAGCACGCAGGTGGTGGTGGAAAAGCAGTTGCGCGAGCAGGGCATCTCCCGCCACGATCTGGGCCGCGAGCGATTTCTGGACAACGTCTGGGAGTGGAAGGCCGAGTCCGGCGGCATCATCCTGAACCAGCTCACGCGCCTGGGCGTCAGCGCCGACTGGACGCGCGAGCGCTTCACGATGGACGAGGGCCTGAGCCGGGCCGTCCGCGCCCAGTTCGTGCGGCTGTACCACGACGGCGCGGCGTACCGGGGCGAGCGCATCGTCAACTGGGACGTGGCCGCCCAGACCACCCTGTCCGAACTGGAAATTGACCGTGAGGTTCGCAAGGGCAAGATGACCACGCTGTCATACAAGCTGGAAGACGCGGAGGCCGCCCCCAGCAACGGCGAGGCGGGCGAGATTCTGATTGCCACCGTGCGCCCCGAAACGATCTTCGCCGATCAGGCCATTGCGGTGCATCCCGAAGACGAACGGTTCACGCATCTGGTGGGGCAGCGGGCGCGCATTCCCCTGACAGACCGCTTTATTCCGATCATCGCCGACGCCGCCGTGGAAATGGACTTCGGGGTGGGCGCCCTCAAGATCACCCCGGCGCACGATCCTACCGACTTCGAGATCGGCGAGCGGCACGGACTGGCGCGGCCCAGCGTGATCGATCTGGAGGGGAACCTGACCTCCGATCTGGTGCCGAAGGGGTTCCGGGGCCTGGAACGCTTCGCCGCACGCAAGGCGGTGGTCAAGGCGTTGACCGACTCCGGTGATCTGCTGGAGGAGAAAGACCACGACACCGCCATCGGCCTGAGCGAGCGGACGAAGGTGCCGGTGGAGCCGATTATCAGCACCCAGTGGTTCGTCCACATGAAACCCTTCGCAGATCAGGTGCTGGCCGGGCTGGACGCCGGAGATATGCGCCTCGTGCCGGAGCGGTACAGCAAGGTCAACCGTGACTGGCTGGAGAACATCCGCGACTGGAACATCTCGCGGCAGCTGTGGTGGGGCCACCAGATTCCGGCGTGGTACGACGCTTCAGGAAACATTTACGTCCCCGATCCCGAGAACCCCGAACTGGACTGCGATCAGGATCCGCGTTACGCCCATCTGGAACTGCGCCGTGACCCGGACGTGTTCGATACCTGGTTTTCCTCCAACCTGTGGCCCTTTTCCACCCTGGGCTGGCCCGACACCGACAGCGAGGATTTCCGCAAGTTCTACCCGACGCAGGTGCTGGTCACCGGCTACGACATCCTGTTTTTCTGGGTGGCGCGCATGCAGATGGCCGGTTACGGGCTGACCGGGCAGGCCCCGTTCAACACCGTGATGCTGCACGGCCTGTACCTGGACGCCAAGGGCCAGAAGATGTCCAAGAGCAAGGGCAATGGGATTGATCCGCTGGAACTGTTCGAGCAGTACGGTGTGGACGCCTGTCGCTTCGCCTTCGCTTTCCTGTCTACCGGCGGACAGGACATCCGCCACGACGCGCGGCGTTTCGAGCAGGGGCGCAACTTTGCCAACAAGCTGTGGAACGCGGCCCGCTTCGCTTTAATGCGGCTGGGCGAGGCGATTCCGAAACTGGAGGGCAACGACGATCTGACCGCCTACGTCCGCAGCCTGACGCCCGATGCCCCCAGCGCGGAAATGCGCAGCAGGGACGTGCTGACCGCGCTGGTGGCCCGCGACGATCTGACCCCGGCAGACCGCTGGATCATCAGCCGCCTGAACGCCGTGACCGCCGAGGCCAGCGCGCAACTGGACGCCTTCGATCTGGGCGCGGCGATCCGCACGCTGTACGCCTTTACCTGGGACGAGTTCTGCGACTGGTACATCGAGGCCGCCAAGCCCGCGCTGGCCGAGGGCCGACTGGGCAGCATGGCGACGCTGAAGGCCGTGCTGGAACACATCCTGAAGCTGCTGCACCCCTTCATGCCGTTCATCACCTCCGAGGTCTACGCCGCGCTGGGCCACCGCCGCCAGCTGGCGCTGCACGCCTGGCCGCAACCGGTGGACGCCCTGCACGACGCCGACGCCACCCGCACCTTTGGCGGCCTGCGCGACGCGGTGGCTGCCGCCCGCAGCCTCAAGAACGAGCTGGGCCTGTCGCCGCAGGATCGGCTGGGCGTCGTCGTGGAGGGCGAGCAGGCCGGCACGGTGGCCGAGAATGCCCGCGTGGTGGAGAGCATTGCCCGCGTGAAGCTGGTGGAGGCGCTGGAAGGCCGCACCCTGTCTGCCGTGGAAGGCGGCGTGACCGTCCGCGCCCCGCTGGAGGGCACGGTGGACATCGCCGAGTGGCTGGGCAAGCAGAAAAAGCGGCTGGCCGAGCTGGACAGGCAGATCAAGCAGGCGCAGGGCAAGCTCGGCAATGAGGGCTTCGTGGCCCGTGCCCCCGCCGAGGTGATCGAGGAGGAGAAACGCCGCGTGCAGGACTTCGGGGCGCAGAAGGAGCGGTTAGAGGGCGTGCTGGCGCAGTTCTGAGACGGCGTTCTCGCTGAGGGCGCAAGCCTGATGCTGGAAACGGGACGCTTGCTTCCACTTTTGGGTCATACTTAGAAGTGGAAGCAATTTTCGATTATTCCTACTTTCCCCCACCCCAAGGAGACGCCATGCCCCCCCTTCGCCCCGACATTGACCCCAACGGCCTGCTGGAATACTCGGTGGTGTTCACAGACCGTTCCCTCAACCACATGTCCGCAGCGTTTCAGGCGGTGATGACTGACCTGTCGCGTGAACTGAAGGCGGTCTACCACGCCGACGCTGTGGCGATCATTCCGGGTTCGGGCACGTCCGCGATGGAGGCGGTGGTGGATCAACTGGCGCAGGGCCAACCCTGCCTGGTGGTGCGCAACGGCTGGTTCAGCTACCGCTGGTCACAGATTTTCGAGATGAGCCGTGTGCCGGGAGCCGTGACGGTGCTTCAGGCGCGGGAGCAGGGCGACGGGCGGCAGGAGCCGTTTGCGCCCCCGCCCATCGAGGAAGTGGTGGAGGCCATTCGCCGCGAGAAGCCCGCGCTGGTCTTCGCGCCGCATGTGGAAACGTCGTCGGGGATCATCCTGCCGGAGGAGTACATCCGTCAGATGGCGGGGGCCGCGCATGAGGTCGGCGGCCTGCTGGTCATCGACTGCATCGCCTCCGGCTGCGTGTGGCTGGACATGGCCGATCTGGGCATCGACGTGCTGATCACCGCGCCGCAGAAGGGCTGGAGCAGCACGCCCTGCGCCGGCATCGCGCTGCTGAGCGCGGCAGCGGTCACGCGGGTGGACGCCACCGATTCGGTCAGCTTCACCCTGGATCTGAAAAAGTGGCTGAACCTCATGCGCGCCTACGAGGGCGGCGGCTTTGCGTACCACGCCACGCTGCCCACCGACGGCCTGCGCCAGTTCCGCGACACCGTGCTGGAGATGGGGGCCTTTGGCTTCGAGAAGGCGCAGGACGCGCAGTGGGAGCTGGGCAACCGGGTGCGCGAGGTGCTGAAAGCGGCAGGCTTTTCGAGCGTCGCCGCTGAGGGGTTCAAGGCTCCCGGCGTGGTGGTCAGCTACACCGACAACGACGCCATCCAGAGTGGCCAGGCGTTCCGCGAGGCGGGCCTTCAGATCGCGGCGGGTGTGCCGCTTCAGGTAGGAGAGGGGCCGGACTTCAAGACCTTCCGCGTCGGCCTGTTCGGGCTGGACAAGCTGGCGGACGTGGACGGGGCGGTAGAGCGCTTTGAGACTGGACTGCAAGAGGTCCTGGCGCGACAGGAGCCTGTGTCGGCAGGGCGCTAGCAGACCATTCGGGGGCGCGCGGCGGGGAGACCTGTCCGCGCCCTTCGTCTTGCAGGTTGAAGCTGCGTTTCCTCACGGCACGCCCGTTGATAGCGCGGCAGCCTTTCTCTGAATCCATCCTTTTTCTGGAGGACGTTATGACCGCTGCCGAATCCCCACCTCAACCCTTATCGCCTCAATTCCTGAACGTGGGCGGCATCCGCACTCGCCACGTCACGGGCGGTGAGGGGCGGCCCGTCGTCCTGCTGCACGGCATTGGCCGCAGCCTGGAGGATTTTGAGCCGACGATCCGGGCGTTATCTGGCACCCACCGCGTCTATGCCCCGGACTTAATCGGTTTCGGTTACACCGACAAGCCGCAGGTGAACTACAGCCTGCCGGGGCTGGCGCGCTTCGTGCAGCACTATCTGGACGCGGTGGGCGAGACGCGGCCCGTGACCCTGATCGGCAACTCGCTGGGCGGGGCGGTGGCGCAGACCTTCGCGGTGATATACCCGGAGCAGACGCGCGGGCTGGGGCTGGTCAACTCCGCCGGATTCGGGCGGGACGTGGCCCTGGCCCTGCGCCTGTGCGCGCTGCCGGGGCTGGGTGAGCGGCTGCTGGCCCCCGGTCCGGCCAGTGCGCGGCGCGTGACCCGCAGCCTGTTCGCCTCGCCCGCCTTCGCCACGCCGGAGCGCGTCGCACATACGCTGGCCCTCGCGCGGCAACCCGGCGCAGCGCGGGCCTTTCTGTCGGTGCTGCGCTCTATCGGCACGGTGCGCGGGGCGCAGGCGGAGTGGCAGGCGAAGCTGGCCGGGCGGCTTCCAGCGCTCAAGCGGCCCACCCTGATCGTCTGGGGAGACCGTGACGAAATTTTGCCCGCCCACCATCTGGAGGCCGCGCGCCGCACGCACCCGCACGCCGCCGTCCACCTGTTCACGCAGACCGGCCACGTTCCGCAGATCGAGCGAGAGGCGGAATTCAACGCCCTGCTGCACGCCTTTCTGGAGCACAATAGGCTATGACCCCTCACGCGGCCACCCATCACGGCATCGCCATTCTGGGCGCAGGTTTTGCGGGGCTGGGCACGGCGCTGGAGCTGAAACGGCGCGGCGTCCACGACTTCGTGGTCTTCGAGCGCGGCGCGGAGGTGGGCGGCACCTGGCGCGACAACACCTACCCCGGCTGCGCCTGTGACGTCAAGAGTGACCTGTACTCTTTCTCGGGGGTGCCCAATCCCGACTGGAGCCACCGCTACGCCCGCCAGCCCGAAATTCTGGCGTACCTGAAAAAGACCGCCAGCGAACAGGGCCTGCGCCCGCACATCCGTTTCGGCACCGAGCTGCAAGAGGCCCGCTGGGACGAGGAGGAGGGCCTGTGGCGCATCCGCACGGGTGGGGGCGACTTCACGGCCCGCGTGCTGATCTCCGGTCACGGCCCGCTGATCCAGCCGAAATGGCCGGACATTCCAGGGCTGGACAGCTTTGTGGGCGAACGGTTCCATTCGGCGCAGTGGAACCACGACGTGGAACTGCGCGGCAAACGGGTGGCGGTCATCGGCACCGGGGCCTCGGCCATCCAGTTCATTCCCGAGATTCAGCCCGTCGTGGAGCACCTCACGGTCTTCCAGCGCACCCCGCCGTGGGTGATGCCGCGCATGGATGAGGAAACCTCGCCGCGCCGCCGCGAACTGTTCCGGCGCTACCCGGCCCTGCAACGCCTGTCGCGCCAGTGGATTTTCCTGAACGCGGAGGCACGGCATCTCGGGTTCTCCAACCCGAAAGTGGGCGCCATGATGGAGAAGTTCGGCCACCAGCATCTGGAGGCGCAGGTGGCCGATCCGGAACTGCGCCGCAAGCTGACCCCCGACTACCGCGTGGGCTGCAAGCGCATCCTGATCAGCGACGACTACTACCCGGCGATGGTTCAGCCCAACGTGGAACTGGTGACGGAGGCCATCACGGAGGTTCGGGGCCATGAGCTTCTGACCGCCGACGGGCAGGCCCGCGCCTTTGACGTCCTGATCGGCGGCACCGGCTTCAACGCCACGCAGCCGCCGATGGCCCGGCTGATCGTGGGGCGCGGGGGCCAGCGGCTCTCCGGGGCCTGGGCCACGCACATGGAGGCGCTGCACGGCACGGCGGTGGCTGGCTTTCCCAACCTGTTCCTGCTGGTGGGGCCGAACACCGCGCTGGGCCACAACTCCATCGTGTACATCATCGAGGCGCAGATCGGCTACATCCTGCGGGCGCTGGGGCATATGGACGCCGCGCACCTGCTGAGCCTGGAGCCGACGCCGGAGGCGCAGCGCGACTACAGCGACGCCTTGCAAGAAAAGTTGCGCGAGTCGGTGTGGGTGCAGGGCGGCTGCACCAGCTACTATCTGGACGCCAGCGGCAGGAACAGCACGCTGTGGCCGGAGCGGGCCTCAAGCTTCCGGCGCACGCTGGGCCGCTTCGATCCGGCGCTGTACCGGGAGCGCCTCAGCCCGCGCCCCTTGCCCCCGCTGCTGAGGTGAAGAAACCATTTACGGTGTGCCTGTTGGGGTTTCTCTCACTCCCTGGGCCACCGTCTGGGGCACGCTGAGGCCATGACTGATTCCAAGAAGCCTGAAAATCCCACCTTCAGCACCGACATGACCGACAAGCAGCGCACGGCGGTACGGGGCGAGACCCCACGTGGCGCGAAAGTCGAGCAGGGCGCCCACATGTCGCAGGACACCGTGGACGAGAACATCGAGCGCGATTCCTCGGCGGGCTTCGTCGATCCCGGCGGCTGGAAAGGTGTGGACTACGACAAGAAGTCCGAGCAGGAAGACGACAAGAAGTAAGTGTTTCTCTTGTGAAGGCGGCCCCGGCAGTGTTGCGGGGCCGCCTTCCGTTAGGGTTGATCCATGCCCACCCTCTTTCTGTTGATCGGCCTGCCGGGTGCCGGCAAGACCACGCTGGCGCGGCGGCTGGAGACGGAATATGCGGCCCTGCGTCTGACGCCCGACGAGTGGATGAACCCTTTGTTCGGCGCAGGTGAATCCAGGGAACGGCGCTGGATTCTGGAATCCCAGTTGCTGTGGGGCGTGGCGGCGCGGGCTTTGATGCTGGGCGTGAACGTGATTCTCGATTACGGCTGCTGGGCGAAGGAGGAACGCGACTTCTTCCGCACCCGCGCCGCCGAATTACAGGTCTGTTTCGAGCTGCATGTGCTGGACGTGCCGCTGGACATGCTCTGGCGACGGCTGGAGGCCCGGAATCTCGATCTGCCGCCCGACACCTTCCCGGTCACGCGGGCCGAACTGGAGGAGTGGGCAGGCTGGTACGAGGTGCCTGCGCCGGAGGAGTTGACAGCGACGGAGCAGCCCTCCTTCACCGCTAAAGTCTGGACGTGGAACGAATGATACGGATTCCGCTTAATTCCTTAACCCATCGGGAAAGCGCCGCTGGGTTAATCCATACGCGGGACCCGTCTTCTTTCCTCCTCGCGTCGTCGCGGACAGACGCCCATGAGGACGCTGCTCCTCCCGCTCGGATTTCATCGTTTTTGCAAACGATTCAATCGGAATCCGCATGACCCCGCCCTCCCTGCACGGGCTGGCCGACTGGTTGCGCGCGGAATTTGGCGAACGGGAACCGCTCAAGCGCGGTGGGCCGCCCCAGGTGCAGCGGCTGGCCCTGGCCCTGGAACCCGCCGATCTGCCGCCCGAAGTGGACGCGGACGCGCTGTTCGTCCACCGTTCGCTGCGGGTGGGGGAGAGGTGGCCCGGTCTGGGCGTGCTGGGCGTCCACGACGGTTTCGATCTGGCGCTGACGACGGGGCCGAACCACCGGCTGGCCCGCGCGCTGGGCTGGCGTGACGTGCGGGAAGTGGTCTGGAAGGGGGAACTGAAAGGGATCACGGCCACGCCTCCGCAGGACAGCTGGGCCGGATTGCGCGCCGCCCTGCACGCCGAACTGGGCGGCGAGGACAGTTCGTGGCCGCCTGCTCCTGGCCCAGAGCCCTTGCGGCTGGCCCTGATGAACGCCATGAACCCCGGATTGATCGAACACGTCGCTGCTGGAGGCGTACGGGTGTACCTGACCGGGCAACTGCGCCCCTCAGCGTCTGCGGCGGCCCAGGCTCACGGTCTGGGCGTGATCGCGCTGGGCCACCGCCGCACCGAGGCGTGGGGGCTGCGCCAGCTGGCCGCAGAGTTGAGGGCGGCATTTCCCGGCCTGCACACGGAGGTCTATGGCAGCGAGGGATAGCCGAAAAAAGAAACGGGCGGCGCGTGTGTGGTGCGCGCCGCCCGTCTGATACGGATTCCGATTGAAAGGTGTTGAAAACACCTGGAAATCCGAGCGGAGCGAGTAGGAGCAGGGCGGGTTCCGGACGTGGAGTGGAGGAATCGGCGCTCTCCCGATTTCTACACGGAATAAACGGAATCCGTATGAGATCTGTGTCTACCGTTTGATCAGCAGCGCCAGTGGAAACTCCTCCAGCACCTTTGCCACCGGAATCTTGCCGCCGCGCACCCGGAAGCGCTCACCGGTCAAGACGTTTTCAAACGTGCCGGAGGCCGGGAGCGTGAGCTGGCGGTTGCCCCAGACCTCGCCCAGCGCCCAGGGTGCGGCCTGCCGGGTCAGGGTCAGGGTCAGCCGGGGAGCCACCGTGACCGCCAGCTCGTCGCCGTGCTCGCGGGCAAAGGCCAGCAGGTGCCGTCCGGCGTCGATGGGACGGTAACTGCCGTCCTCGAACACCTGGGGATGTGAGGCGCGGGCTTGCAGGGCGGCCCAGGTTACCAGGGTCTTGACCCCGCCGTCCTCGTACCCCGCCAGCAGCTTGCGGGCCAGCAGCAGCCCCGCGCCCTTCTCCAGTCGGGTCAGGCGGCGTTGCAGCGCCGGGTAGTCCACCGGCCGGCGGTTGTCGGGATCGACCAGACTCTGGTTCCAGCCCTCCGAGCCCTGGTAGGTGTCGGGAACGCCGGGGGCGGTCAGGCGGGCCAGCGTGGCGCTCAGGCCGTTCTGCGCGCCGTAGGGACTCACCAACACATGCAGGTCACGCAGCGCACCAGCAAAGCCGCTGTCAGCCAGCAGCCCGCGCACGAAGGTGTCCAGCGCCGCCTCGTAGTCCTCGTCGGGGGCGGCCCAGCTCGTCCGCAGTTTGGCCTCGCGGCTGGCCTTGAGCAGGTACGCGCTCACGCGATCTGCGAAGTCGTCCAGTTTCCCGCTCAGGGGGTACGCGCCCAGCGCTGTCTGAAGGAAGGTGTAGGCGTCCAGCGGGCTGGGGGCCAGGCCCAGTTCCTGCTCCTGGCTGCGTTCCAGGATCACGGGTGCCCAGCGGCGCACGAAGGCCCCCCAGACCTGCGGCAGCTCGCTCAAGACGTTTAAGCGGGCGCGGGTGTCCTCGCCGCGTTTGGTGTCGTGGGTGCTGCCCGACAGCATGGCGTGCGGCCACCGCTGCGCCCGTTCCTGCGCCGCCCGGTGAAAGTCCTTCAGGCGGGTGCCGAAGTGCGCCGGATCGCCGCCCACCTCGTTCAGCGACAGCAGCCGGGCGTAGCGGTAGAAGGCAGTGTCCTCCGCGCCCTTGGCCGTCACCGGGCCGGTGAGCTGCTGGAAACTCAGGGCGAAGTCGGCGTAGGCACCGCGCGTTTCGCCGTCGGGCACGTCCATGGTCAGCACCGAACCCAGGTAGTCGAACACGCTGGGATCGAGGGGGCCGCCCTCGCGGCGGTTCTGGATCTTGGCGTCGCGCACGGCCTTGGCAATCTTGCCGTTGTCGCCGGGCTCGCGCGAGCCGTCGGCACGCAGGTAGGTGCGGTACACCGGGAAGGTGGCAATGACCTCGCGCACGGCATTTCTCAGCGCCGAGAGGGTGAAGTCGCGCGAGCGCAGGTCGGTTTCGCCCAGCCGCTCCAGCGATTCGGTCAGCACGTTGACCTCGCCGGGCAGACTGACCCGCTGAATCAGCTGCTTGCCCCGGTACAGGTGCTCGCCGTAGCTCAGGCGGTCGCCGGTGAAGCGGCGGTAGATCGCACTGATCTCGTCCTCGTGGGTGGCGTCCACGAATACGCCGTTCAGCTCGGCCAGGAAGTCGTAGCCGGTGGTGCCGTGCACCGCCCAGGCTTTCGGCAACTGCTCGCCGGGTTCCAGAATCTTCTCGGCCACCACGTACAGCGGCAGCGGGCCGTGCCCCTCGGGATCCCAGTCCACGCCCAGCGCCTCGGCGGCCCCGGCCTGCAAGGCCCGGAAGTACCCGGCGGGATCGTACAGCCCGTCGGTGTGATCCAGCCGCACGCCCTGAATGACGCCATCGCGGATCAGCTCGAACAGCGTGGCGTGCGCCCACGCGAACACGCGCGGGTCTTCCATGCGCAGCGCCGCCAGATCGTTGATGTCGAAGAATCGGCGGTAATTGATCTCCTCGGCGGCCACCTTCCAGAACGCCAGACGGTAGTTCTGCTCATTGATGAGGGTATCCAGCCGCGCGGTGTCGGCGTTGATGGCACCCAGCGCGGCGTCCAGCGCCCCCCGCACCTCGGCGGAGGTGTCCAGCAGCGCCTGCAGGCGGCGGGTCATGACCTCCATTTCCTGGGCGCGCTCCAGGCGATCCTCGTCGGTCAGGGCGCCCGAGGTGCTGCGCGGCAGGTTGCTCATGCTGCGCGCCAGACTGCTCAGCTCGGCCCGCACGGCGTCGGATTGCAGTTGGGGCACGGCGTCGGGCACCGGGGAGGCGCTGGGCTGGGGCAGGGCGTCACGCGCGGCCTCCAGCACCAGCCCGATGCTGCGCGGCGACAGCGGCAGCGTGCGTTCCCAGTAGCGCAGGACGAAGCGACCCCCCGCGTGTTCCAGGCTCAGCTCGCCGTTTTCCAGCACGCGCCCGTACTGGTCGCCCAGCACCGGCAGCAGCACCTTGCCCTCCAGGGCCCGCTTCAAAGGCTGCCACGAGATGTCGAAGAAATGCGCGTAGCGGCTGCCCTGCCCGTGGGTCAGCACGTCTTCCCAGTAGCGGTTGTGGCCGCCCTGGATGCCCATGTGGTTGGGCACGAAATCCACCACGACGCCCAGGCCCAGCTCGCGTGCCCGCGCCGAGAACTGGCGCAGCCCCGCCACCCCGCCCAACTCGGGATTAACCACCGAATGATCGGTCACGTCGTAACCGTGCGGGCTGCCCGGCGCGGCGGCCCAGATGGGCGACAGGTACACGTCCGAGACGCCCAGCCGGGCCAGATACGGCAGAATCCGGCGCGCCGCCGTGAAGTCGAAGTCCGGGTTCAGTTGCAGGCGGTAGGTGGAGGCGGGCAGGTGGCCTGTTTCGGGCTGTGGGGTGTGGGGTGTGGGGTGTGGGGCGGTGGCGGTCATGCGTCTCCCAGCAGCACGGCCTCGCCAGGATTCAGGGTACTCACCTCGCGCGGCGGGGTGCCGGTCTGCTCGGAGTGCAGCACCACGCGGGTGGGGGGCGGGTGGGGCAGTCTCAGGCCGCCCAGCCTCACCGCTGCCTCGCCCACGTTCCACAGCAACAGCCGCTCGCCCGCCGGGTTGCACTGGCGCACCCACAGCACCTCGCCCTCGCTGCCCGCGCTCAGGGACTGCCGCGAATGGGGGTGCAGCGCCGGATCGTCACGGCGCAGCGCCAGCAGCGCCCGGTACAGGTCAAGGGTGCGGGCGTGTTCGCCGTCCTCCTTTTCCGTCCAGTCCAGCTTGGCGCTCTCGAAGGTGCTCCTGGCCTGCGGATCGGGCACGGCCAGCTGCGCGAAGTCGCTGAAGTACGAAAACTCCTTCTTGCGGCCCTCGGTGACCAGCTGCCCCAGCTCCCCGGCGTGATTGCTGAAGAAGGGAAACGGCGTGCTGGCCGCCCATTCCTGCCCCTGGAACAGCAGCGGGGTCATCGGCAGCGTCAGCAGCAGCGCCGACGCCCCCCGGTAGTGCGGCAGGCTGACCTGCTGGTGCTGGTGCAGGCGGTCTCCCAGCGCACGGTTGCCGATCTGGTCATGGTTCTGGATGCAATACACGAAGCTGGGCGCCTCCAGCGCGTCGGCGGGGCGGCCCCGCGCGTGTTCCTCGCCGGTGACGGCCCAGAACTGGCCCTCGTACTTCCAGCCCCGGTTGATCACCTGCGCCAGCTCCGAGGCGCTGCCCTGAAAACCGCCGTAATAGCCCTCCTGCTCGCCGGTCAGGGTGACGCGCACTTCGTGGTGGAAGTCGTCCACCCAGATGCCGTCCAGACCGTCCTCGGTGACCAGTTCCGGCAAGTTGCGGTGATCCTCGGCCAGCAGCAGGTGGGTGCCACCCAGTTCGTGCACTTCCGCCGCGAGTTCTTTCAGGATATGCACCGGGCTGTCGTCCTGCATGGCGGCGGTGGCGTCCAGGCGCAGGCCGTCAAAGCGGTACTCGCTCAGCCACATCAGCGCGTTGCCGGTCACGTAACGGCGCATGTGCGGTTCGGCGTAGTCCAGCCCCATGCCCCAGGCGTTGGAAAAGCGTTCGGTGAAGTACGTGGGGCTGTAGGCCGACAGGTAGTTGCCCGCCGGGCCGAAGTGGTTGTACACCACGTCCAAAAAGACACCCAGCCCCAGCCCGTGCGCGGCGTCGATGAACGCCATCAGCTCCTCGGGCCGCCCGTAGGGCGCGTGCGGCGCGTACAGCGCCACGCCGTCGTAACCCCAGCCGCGCTCGCCGTCGTAGGCGGCCAGCGGCATCATCTGAATGGCGGTGATGCCCAGGTCTTTCAGGTACGGCAGCCGCTCCTGCGCGGCGCGGTAGGTGCCTTCGGGGGTAAACGTGCCGACGTGCAGCTCGTAGAAGACGCACTCGTCCAGCGCGATGCCCTTCCAGTCGGTGTGCTGCCATTCGTAGGTGTCGGGGTGATCCACCTCGGCCTCGCCGTGGACGCCGTCCGGCAGAAAGCGGGCGTAGGGATCGGGGACGGCCTGCCCGTCCAGCACGAACAGATAGCGTGCGCCCGCGCCCACAGGGAGGACGATCTCAAAAAAGCAGTCGCCCAGATCGGCCATGGGGTACAACGTGCCGTTCACCCGGACCTGCACGGCGGTGGCGGTGGTGCTCCAGACCCGGAAGCGCGTCTGCTGGCCGCCGGGGAGCAGGTGAGCGCCCAGCCGCGTCTCGGGAGCGTCGTGGTGTGGGGAGGTCACGGGGGCGGCCGCGTTTTTGTTCCGGTCTCGTGAGGGGGTGGTCATACGCTTGCTCCTTCCAGCTTGCCCTGAAGGCGGACAACTAACGTTTCAGGTTAAAGGCTCACGCCGCTTTCACCGTGAGAGAAAAGCGAAGGGACGCCCACGCATCACTGGCGTCAGGCGTCCCTGTGCTGTCCGGGAAAAACTGCGTTCTGGCCTAGCTGCGCACGCAGCGGTACAGCTTGACGCTGCGTGCCTTGAGGGTGGTTTCCTCGCCGGTCTTGATCTGTTCCTCAGCCGCGTCGTCGGAGGTGTCCAGAAGCAGTTCCCAGTTGTCGCAGCTGTCCAGATCCGGCAGGCGGAACGGCAGATCCACGTAGGAACTGCTCAGGAGCAGCAGCAGATCGTCGTCGTGGACGGGGTTGCCCTCAGCGTCCACGTCGTCCAGGCCGTCGCCGTCCAGAAACAGGCCCAGGCTCTGGGTCTGGTCGTTGTTCCAGTCGGCATCGGTCATGGTCTGCCCGTCGTAGCGCAGCCACACGATGTCCTGAATGTCCTCGCCGCGAATGGTGCGCCCGCTGAAGAACTTGCGGCGGTGCAAGGAAGGATGGGCCTTGCGCAGCGCGATCACCTTTTTGGTGAAGGCCAGCAGCCCCTCGTCCACGTGGTCCCAGTCGTACCAGCTGATCTCGTTGTCCTGGCAGTAGGCGTTGTTGTTGCCGCCCTGCGTGCGCCCGAGTTCGTCGCCGCCCAGAATCATCGGGGTGCCCTGGCCCAGCAGCAGGGTTGCCAGGAAGTTGCGCTGCTGCTGTGAGCGCAGGGCGTTGATGGCCGGGTCATCGGTCTCGCCTTCCACGCCGCAGTTCCAGCTGATGTTGTGGTTGTGGCCGTCGTTGTTGCCCTCGCCGTTGGCCTCGTTGTGCTTGTGCTCGTAGGTTACGCTGTCGCGCAGCGTGAAGCCGTCGTGCGCGGTCACGAAGTTGATGCTGGCGTAGGGCGCGCGGCCGTCGTTCTGGTACAGGTCAGACGAACCGGTCAGGCGGTAGCCGATCTCGGAGGCCAGGCCGCCGTCGCCCTTCCAGAAGGCGCGCATGTCGTCGCGGTAGATGCCGTTCCACTCGGCCCAGTTGACCGGGAAGTTGCCCACCTGGTAGCCGCCCTCGCCCACGTCCCACGGCTCGGCGATCAGCTTGACCTGCGAGATGATGGGATCCTGGTGGATGATGGTGAAGAAGCCCGACAGCTGATCCACCTCGTGCAGGCCGCGCGCCAGCGTGGAGGCCAGGTCGAAGCGGAAGCCGTCCACGCGCATCTCGGTGACCCAGTAGCGCAGGCTGTCCATGATCAGTTGCAGGGTCTGCGGGTGCCGGACGTTCAGGCTGTTGCCGGTGCCGGTGTAGTCGAAGTAGAAGCGCGGATTCTCGGCCACTAGCCGGTAATACGTGGGGTTGTCGATGCCCTTGAAGCTCAGCGTCGGCCCCATGTGGTTGCCTTCAGCGGTGTGGTTGTACACCACGTCCAGAATCACCTCAATGCCGGCGTCGTGCAGGGCGCGCACCATGTTCTTGAACTCGGCCACCGCGCCTGCCGGGTTGCCCTTGCGGGCTTCCGCCGAGTAACGCACGTCCGGCGCGAAGAAGCTCAGCGTGCTGTAGCCCCAGTAGTTGGTCAGGCCCTTGTCCAGCAGAAAGGGATCGTCCAGGTGCTGATGCACCGGCAGGAACTCGATGGCGGTGATGCCCAGCTCTTTCAGGTACGTGAGCATCGGCTCGGTCGCCACGCCCGCATAGGTGCCGCGCAAAGCCTCGGGGATGTCCGGGTGGGTCATGGTCAGGCCCTTGACGTGGGCCTCGTAGATCACCGACTGGTGGAAGGGGATGTCGGGCTTGGTGTCGCCCACCCAGTTGAACACCGGATCGATCACCACGCCCAGCGGTGCGCCGCGCTGATCCTCGGTCTGCATCACGGTGTCCTCGCCGCCGGGCACGTAGGCAAAGACGCCCTCGTCGAATTCCTCGGTGCCGCTCAGCGCCTTGGCGTAGGGGTCGAGCAGCACCACGTTGGGGTTGAAGCGCAGGCCGCGTTCGGGGGCGTACTCGCCGTGGACGCGGTAGCCGTACTTCTGGCCCGGCGCGATGCCCGGCAGGTGGCCGTGCCACACGAAGGCGGTCTGCTCGGTCAGCGGGTGGCGGGTCTCGGTGCCGTCGTCGCCAAACAGGCACAGTTCCACGCCGCTGGCGTTCTCGCTGTACAGCGCGAAGTTGGTGCCCTTGCCGTCCCAGGTGGCCCCCAGGGGATAGGGGCGGCCAGGGCGCATTCGGGTGGTGGGTTGGGGGATTTCAGCAGTTCTGACTGTGGTTGGCATGTCGCGGGAAGCTCCTTGGAAACGGCGCTGGCGCGTGGCGCGCTCAGGCCCGGTCCGGTCAACAGCATAGGGGAGAGGTGGCGTGATCGGCCCGCTCTCCCAGGCTGGCACCGCCGTGCTGGAAACGCTACCAGAAGCGCACCCCCGCGTCTGTACGCCGGTTTGCACGCTTTCTTAAGCAACCCTGGGAGGGCCTTCTGAATGAGGGGAGTCTAAGTACCTTGAACCTAACATTGCGCGCTTCCGGGAAAACGCCGGAAGCTCTCCACTCCCGGTTCAAGGTGCTTTTTCGCCACTCGCTCCGCTCGGTTTGTCTACAAGACAAACGCGGTGGACTCAGAAGTCCAGCCGTCCGCGCGGGCCGCCCAGTTTCGCCAGTTTCTCGGGCGTCCACAGCTCGTAGCTGTACATCGGGTACTGGCGTTTGAAGCGCCCCACCTTGTCCCAGACCTCGCGCGACTCGAAGGGAATCACCATGATCAGTTTGATCACGCTGTCCTCGTAGTCGTAGACGTAGAAGTCGAAGTGGAAGGCGGTCTCGTGGCCGCTGTCGCTGAACAGCGGGAACGCGAAGGGGCGGTAGCGCCAGGCCTTTTTCTTTTCAGTCAGCAGGGCGGCGGCCACCCGTTTGAGGTTGCTGTCCGGGAAGGTCAGGCGCTCGCCGTCGCGGTCCACGAACACGGTGTCGGGGGCCGGGGCGTCCAGTTGCACCCGCTTGAGCTCGGGCATGGGCCGGCGGCCGGGCTTGGGCGGGGCCTTACGTCCAGGGGCCGGCTTGAAGGTTCGCCCGGCGGCGCCGTCTTTCCGCTCTCCTCTGCTGTCTGCGCCGCGTTCACCCGCTCCCCGTTCGCCCGGCCCGCGCCGCGCCGGATTGATGGTGGCCTTCGCTCCGCCGGGGCGCCGCTCAGTCTGTCCCGTGCGGCTGCCCGCCGGTTTGGCTGTCCGGGTGTTCCCGGCTGCCCTGCCGCTGCCGGCGCTCTCCACTTCACTGCCGCGCGAGGTGGTGCGTTCCCGCGCGGGCTTGACCGTGTCGCGCGTGACACCGCCGCGTCCCTGCGCCGTGTTGCGCTTTGGGGCGCGTCCCCGTGATCCTTTCTTTGGCCCCGTCATGTGCCCAGTCTAGCGGCTGAGGGGGAACGGCGACGGCACGGCGCCCCTCTCCTCCGGGCCAGCACCCCCACGCCTCAGCCCACCCCCAGAAACGCCACCTGCACCCCCGCGGCTTCCGCGGCCTGCCGGGCGCCCAGAAGCGTGGCCTGGGCCGCCGGGCGCAGCGCGCGTTCGGGGCGTTGCCACAGGGCCTGGGCCACCTTGCTGGCGCGGCGCACCACCAGCGACTCGCCGGGCTGGGCCAGCGCCACCGCCGCCAGCAGGGCCTGGGCGCTGGGCGGCACGTCCGACAGGGGATCCAGGACGACGTGCGCCGTGACCCGCTCCCCGCTGCGGCGCAGGCTGACCCGCGCCTCGGGCAGGGCCGGACGCTGCTCGATCAGCACGTCGGCCTGGGACTGGTTCAGACCGGGGGTGCCGTTCCCCCGCCGTGCGTCGTTGGCCAGATGGTGCGCCGAGAGCATGTGCCGCCGGGTGCGCGGCGTGTAGCCCACCCGCAGCGTCACGCCGCGTCCCTCGGCCTCGTCCATCACCTCGCGGGCCAGGTCGCCCAGCCGCGGGCCCCCGCGCCCGCGTGAAACGGCGGCGATCACGGCCTGATTGTCGGTGAAGACATTCAGCGGTTCGCCCGCCGGGGCCAGCCGCACTGCCTCCAACACGGCGCGCAGTTCGGCCGCGTTGTTGTCGGGGGCCTCCAGCTGGCCCTGAAAGCGCTGCGGCAGGCTGCCCGGCGTCCGCAACACCAGCCCCCAGCCGCCCACCCCGGAGCCGTCCGGCAGTTCGTGCCAGCTGGCGTCCACGTAGGCGTGATTCACGGCCCGCCTTCTTCCAGGTGCGCTGCGGCGTTTGGTTCCTCTGTGATGTCCACCGTGGGCAGGAGTGTAGCAACCCGTTCCAGAGACGTCAGTGGGCTGCGAAAGGAAGTGAAGGAAAGCATAGGAGAACCTCTGACCGGACCAGCCAGGGGGCGCTCATACGGATTCCGTTTGTTTCGTGTAGGAACCGGGAGAGCGCCGGTTCCTACACTCCACGTCCGGAGGGATGTTTTTCTCTTTCTCGCTCCGCTCGGATTTCCAGGTGTTTCCAACACCTTTCAATCGGAGTCCGTATCAGACCTGCTCGTCCAGTAGAAACCGCAAAGCTTCCGGCAGCCGCACCTTCCAGGCCGTCTCGCGGTGAATGCCCTCCGGGTCTGCCTGGAAGCGCAGGCGTTCGCCCAGGCCCTGTTGCAGCAGGTCGCGCATGGCGTGGGCGTCGTCCCAGTACGCCTGCTGCCGCTCCGGGTGATCGGTGCCTTCCCGTCCGCCAATGTCCAGCCACACCTTGCCGCCCATGGGCGGGCTGCGCCGCACCCGGTCAAAGGCCTCGCCGGCGCAGGCCCAGAACGCCGGGCTCATCACGCCTGCGCCGCCAAACACGTCCGGGCGCGTGAGCAGGGCGTGCAGGCTGATCAATCCGCCCATGCTGGAGCCGATCAACGATGTGTGCGCGGCGTCCGGCAGGGTTCGCAGGTGGCCGTCCACCAGCGGCTTGACCGTGTCAGTCAGGAAGACGAGGTAGGCGTCGCCGCCCCCGCCGCCTTCCACTTCCGGCGGAAATCCAGGGTGGCGCACCGGGCTGTACTCGTGGTAGCGCCGCTCGTTCCCGTTGGGGATGCCGACGGCGATGGCCTCCAGCCCTTCCGCTGCCAGTGCGGTCAGCGTCTCGTCGGCCCCCCACTCGCTCAGGTTGTAACTGGTGGCCGCGTCGAAGACGTTCTGGCCGTCATGAAAATAGACCACCGGGTAGCGCTTTTCCGGCTGCGAGCCGTAGGACGGGGGCAGCCACGCCAGCACAGTGCGGGCGGCGTGATTGGCGTCGCCCACGTTCTCCCACTGCAGCAATGTTCCGGTCACGGTGCTGTCTGGCCGCGCGGCGTAGGGCTGCCAGCTCACCCCGCTGCCCCGCCGGCCAGCTCGATCAGGTATTCCATGCCCAGGCGGTAGCCCAGAAAGCCCAGACCGCTGATCTTGCCCCGGCACACGGCCGCCGTCACCGAGGTGTGCCGGAACTCCTCACGGGCGTCCACGTTGCTGATGTGCACCTCCACCACCGGCAGCGGTTGGCCCGAAATAGCGTCGCGCAGGGCGTAGCTGGAATGGGTCAGTGCGCCGGGATTGATCACGATGCCGCCGAAGCCCTGTTCCTGCGCCTCCTGAATCCATTCGAGAAGCTGACCCTCGTAGTTGCTCTGGCGGCAGGTGACGGCCTCGCCCAGCTCCGCGCCCCAGGCCTCGCACTGACGCTCCAGGTCTTCCAGGGTCTGCGAGCCGTACACGCCCGGTTCGCGCAGGCCCAGACGGTTGAGGTTGGGGCCGTTGAGGATCAGCAGCATGAACGGAGGGTAGCAGGACGGAGGGTTTGGGGTTCAGGCGCGGCGCAGCAGCGGTTTGGTCAGGCAGGTGGGACCGCCTTCTGCTTTCAGCGACAGCTCTTTGCCCACGTAGGTGTGGACGGTGAAGCCCGCGTCCTCCAGCCGCTGTTGGGTGACCGGATTGCCCGCCAGCATCACGCAGGCGGTGGGCGACAGCGCCAGCACGTTGGACGCCTGGGTGGGGAATTCGGCGTCGGGAATCTCGATCAGGCGCATCTGGCGGCGCTGCAACTCCTGCCACAGCGGCACCGGCATCAGGCGCGGATAGACCACGGCGGCGTCGGGAGCCAGCGGGCTGATCACCGACATCAGGTGCAGGCAGGCCTCGGCCCCGTCGTAGACCGGCATGTCGTAGGCCAGCACCGTCACGCCGCGCGGCTCCAGCAAGGCGCGCAGGGCGGCCACGCCCGCCTCATTGGTGCGGAAGGTCCGGCCCACCGCCAGCGTGCGGTCGTCCAGCCAGAACATGTCGCCGCCTTCGGCGCGCTGCTCGCCGGTCAGGCGTCCGATGACGGGCACGCCCAGCGCCTCCAACTGCTGGCCCAGCGCCTCTTCCTCGCCCTCGCGCAGCACCTTGCCCAGTTGCAGCAGCACCGCGCCGTCGTTGGTGATCAGCGCCGGATCGTACACGAACACCGAATCCGCCCGTGTGGGCTGGTCCACCTCGTGGTACGTCACCTCGGCCCCGGCCTCACGCAAAATGGCCGTGAAGGCGTCGTGTTCGGCCTGCGCGGCCGCCAGATCGGGGCGGGCGGTGTAGTGCCAGGCCACCGGGTCGGCGACGGCAAACGCGCGGTCGGGCCGCTTGACCAGCACCCGCCGCAGCGGCGCGGTCATGCTCTGGTGAAAGGTGGGGGCGGACGTCGTTTCTGATGTGGTCATGGGAACTCCAGCAGGGGCAGGGGAGAAGGCTCAGCGAGAAGCCGCTGAGGGCAGTCGGGGCGCAGGCTCTACTTGCAGCGGACGTCGGTCTTGAAATATTTCTGCGAGATCTTGTTGTACGTGCCGTCCTGCTGCATGGCGGCCAGCGCGGCGTCCACCGCCGTCTTGACCGCCGTGTTGCCCTTGCCGATGGCAAAGCCGATCTTCTCCTGAAACAGCATGGAGCCGATCTGGAGTTTGGCCGCCGGGTTTTTCTGCTGCGCGGTCAGCGCCACGAAACGGTCCGTGACAAAGGCGTCCGAGCGGCCGGCGAGCAGGTTTTGCAGGGCAGCGGGATCACTGGGCAGGGTCTTGATCTCGCCCACCCCCGGCACGTCGCGCAGCCGCTGGAAGTAGGTGGTTCCCACCTGCACCACCACCGTCTTGCCCTTCAGGTCGGCCACCGTTTTCGGCCCGTTCGCTGGGCTGAGAATCACCCCGCCGGAGCAATAGTCCGGCGAGCTGAAATCCACCGCCTTCAGGCGTTCGGGCGTAATGCCGTGCGAGCCCACCACAATGTCGAAGCGCTTCTGCCCCAGGCCAATCAGCAGGTTGTCGAACGGCTGGTACTTCCACACGGGTTTCAGGTCCAGGCGGCGGGCCACCTCGTTCATGACCTCTACCTCGAAGCCGCTCAGGGTTTTGCCTTTCAGAAAGATGAACGGGGGATAGGTGGGATCGGTGCCGATGGTCAGGCTACCAGGGCTCAGCAACGTGGGAATGGGCGCGGCAGAGGCGCTCCCCGCTCCCATCACCGCGCTGAGGGACAAACCTAAAACTGTGGTTCTCCACTTGAACATACGGTCCTCCTGACGGGTTTCAGTGTGACAGGTCAACCCACGGCCCCCTGCCACTGCCTGAATGCTTCTCGCAACACGGGTTCCGGCACCCGCGTCAGGTAAGGCCGCGCCAGATCGTGCAACAGCACGAAGCGCACGCCCTGGGCGTCGGCCTTCTTGTCGCGGGCCATGTAGGGCAGGACGGCTTCAAAGGTCAGCGGAGGCAGGGGCGCGGGGCGTTGCCACTTCAGGAAAGCCCACGTGTGCGGCGTCAGGTCCGTGCCTCCCATCTCGCGCGACAGCACGGCGGCGTAGTGCATGCCGTAGCCCACGGCGTCCCCGTGCGTGACCGCGTGGTGCGTCACGGCCTCCAGCGCGTGCGCCAGCGTGTGGCCGAAGTTCAGGAACGCCCGCTCGCCCTGCTCGGTCAGGTCACGGGTGACCACTCCGGCCTTGACGGCAATCGCGTCGGCCAGGGTGGCCTCAAGATTCGCGCCCCCGGGCCTGAACTCCGGCGAAAGCACCCGCGCCAGCAGGCTGGGATCGGCGATCAGCCCGTGCTTGTACGCCTCGGCCGCGCCCTCACGGAACACCGCGCCAGACAGCGTCGCCAGGGTGTCGGTGTCGCACCACACCGCTTTCGGGGGATGAAACGCGCCCACCAGATTCTTGCCCTCCGGCAGGTTGACGCCGGTTTTGCCGCCCACCGCCGCGTCCACCATGCCCAGCAGGGTGGTGGGCAGCGTGTAGAAGGCGACGCCGCGCAGGTAGCTGGCCGCCGCAAAACCCGCCAGATCGGTGGCCGCGCCGCCGCCCAGCCCCACCACCGCGCCGTCCCTGGGAATGTTGGCAGCGGCCAGTTTGGACAGGACGCCGCCCAGCACCGTCAGCGTCTTGCAGTCGTCGCGGGCGGGCACGGTGACTGTCACGGTGGGGGAGAGACTGGCCTGCGCCGCCGCCACGAACTGTCTGGGCAGATCAACCGGAGAAATCAGCGCAACGTGGCGCTGCGGCACTTGCAGGCGTGAGAGCAGTCCCGCCCCCACCTCTACCGCGTACGGTTGCGTCCCGCCGACCTCAATCCGTCGCACGGTCTGCCACAGGTTCTGCGTTTACCGAGTCGGGGGCGTCGGCCCAGGCGTGGGCCGCGTCGGACCAGTTCCACAGGCGCTCGATGATCTCTTCCACGATTTCCTCGGAGGGCCGACCGTCGCTGTGGACGTGAATGGTGCCCTGGCGGTACACGCCCTCGCGCTCGTCCATCAGGCTGCGGATGCGGCCCAGGGGGTCCTCGGCGCGCAGCAGCGGGCGGTCACTGTGCTTGGTGCGCTGGTACACCGTTTCCGGAGTGGCCCACAACACCACCACCGGCCCGCGCTCCAGCAGCGTGCGGCGGTTGGCCTCATGGATAAAGGTGCCGCCGCCCAGGCTGATGACCGCGTGGTCCAGCCGCGACACCCGGCGCACCACCTCGGCCTCGCAGGCGCGGAAGTACCCCTCGCCCTCCTGCGCGAACACTTCGGGGATACTCTTGCCCACCACCCGTGTAATCAGCTTGTCGGTGTCCACGAAATGCAGCGCCAGGGCGCGTGAGAGTTCCCAGCCCACGCGGCTTTTTCCAGTGCCCATGAAGCCGGCCAGCGCCACCCAGTCCACTGGGCGTTCGATCAGGCCCGTCCCCAACATGGGGGACAGTCTAGAGGACTCACCTGTGAGCGGAGTAACAAAGGCACGGTCTGGCGCCTCAGTCGGGGTTGCCAGCAGCGCCTGAAGCTCGTGCTCAACGCATTCTGGGAGGCCTCCGGGGAATGCCGCCGAGAGAGGCAACGGCGCCGCCACCTCACCCCTCTCCATCAGGCCACCTGTGCCATTAATACGTCTGGGCGTAGGCGCGCGCCGCCGCCACCCGCTCCTGCAACTCGGTCAGGGTGTCGCCGCCGAATTTCTCCTGAATGGCGTCGGCGATCACCAGACCGATTACGCAGTGCAAGATGACCCCGGCGGCCGGGACGGCGGTGGTGTCGCTGCGCTCACGGGCCGCGTCGGACGCCTCGTGGGACACGACGTTCACGGTGGGTAGCGGCTTCATCAGGGTGGCAATCGGCTTCATCGCCACCCGGACCACCAGTTCCTCGCCGTTGGTCATGCCGGCTTCCAGGCCACCCGCGCCGTTGGTGTCTCTGGCGTAGGTGCCGTCACGGTAGTGGATGGCGTCATGCACGCCGCTGCCGGCCTTCACGGCGTTGTCGAAGGCCCGCCCGATCTCCACGCCCTTCATGGCCTGCACGCTCAGGCACGCCTGCGCGATGCGCCCGTCCAGCTTGCGGTCCCAGTGGACGAAGCTGCCCAGCCCCACCGGCAGCCCCCGGAACCGCACCTCCAGAATGCCGCCCAGGGTGTCGCCGTCCTTCTTGGCCGCGTCGATGCGTTCGCGCATTTTTTCGGCAGCGTCGGTGTCGGGCGTGCGCAGGTCGCTGTCCTCGATGGCCTCCAGCGCGTCCCAGCGAAAGGCCTGTTTGGTCTCGATGCCGGCCAGACTCGACACGTAGTTCGCGCCCTGAATGCCCAGTTCCTCCAGCAACTTCAGGGCCACGGCTCCGACCGCCACCCTTGAGGCCGTCTCGCGGGCGCTGGCGCGTTCCAGCACGTCTCTGAGGTCCTTGTGCCGGTACTTGATGCCGCCGGTCAGGTCCGCGTGGCCGGGGCGGGCGTCGGTCAGCGCCTTCTTGCGCGGCTCATTGCCCGGCTCCGGCGACATGATCTCGGTCCAGTTGCGGTGGTCCTTGTTCTCGATGGAGAGCGCGATCGGCGCTCCAGTGGTGCGCCCCGCCCGCACGCCGCTGAGGATGGCCGCCTCGTCGGTCTCGATCACCATGCGCCGCCCCCGCCCGTAGCCCCCCTGCCGCCGCCGCAGCCACGGGTCGATGTCGCCCTTGCCCAGCGGCAGGCCCGACGGCACCCCCTCGATGATGGCCGTCAGTTGCGGCCCGTGCGATTCCCCAGCGGTCAGATACCTCATATGGGCCGACTGTAGCGTCCGGCACGCGCCCGCCCACCGGCCATGCCCAAACAGGCCAGGGTGGGGTACGGGCAGGGGAGCCATCAAAAACCCCCTCCTGGTGTGGGAGGGGGACAGGCGCCAGCAGCGGCGTTACTTGACGATGTTGCCGGTGATCACCACCAGCAGCTGGGTCTGGGTGCGCTCGGTGTTCTGTTTGCCGAAGGCCGCGCCGATGATGGGCAGGCTGCTCAGGAAAGGCGTTCCTGCCTTGGAACTGGTCTCCTTGGTGCTCAGCAGGCCGCTCAGCAGCACGGTCTGCCCGCTTTTGAAGGTGATCAGGCTCTGCGCCTCGCTGTTGGCGAACTTGAGGACATTGGGCAGGCCGGTTTCGGGAATGGGGCTTTGCAGGTCGTTGACCTGACCGCGCACCCGCATGGTGATGGAACCGTCGGGGGCCACCTGGGGGTTGAAGAAGTCCAGGTTCACGCCGTAGTCGATCTGCTTTTCGATGTTGCCGGCGCTGGACGGAATGTTCAGCTCCAGGCGCCCGCCGCTCTTGATGCTCGCCGCCGCCGTGCTGGAGGCGTTCTGGGTGTTGCCGCTGCCGCCCAGCGAACGCTGACCGCTCTGCATCGTGACCGAGCCGTCATAGACGCTCTTGGTCATGCCCTGCGATTCCAGGGCCTTGAGGGTCGGCCCCAGGTTGAAGCCCATCAGGCTGCGGGTGGGATCGAAGGACGCGGCCAGGCCGCCGCCGCCCAGGCTGACATTGAAGCCGCCCAGACCCAGTTTCCAGTCCACGCCCAGGCTGCGGGCCGCCGTCTCGCTGATCTCCTGAATGCGGACCTGCACGTTGATCTGCGGCACCACCTGATCGAGCTGCGGGATCAGTTCGGCAATCTGGTTGACCTGCGTCTGGGTCCCGCGCACGATCAGGGTATTGGTGCGGGCGTCGGCGATAATATTCGCGCTGTCCGGCGTGCTGGCCGTCGGCTGGGCCGTGCCCACAGGGGTCTGGGCCGCGTCCGTCTTGTTGGTCGGCACGGTCACGGTGATCGCGTTGCCGTTGGCGTCGGTGGCGTTGACCGGCACGTTGGCCAGTGCCGGGGCCGCCGGGGTCACGTCCCGCGCCAGGGTGCCTTCCAGGGTGGCCTTGACCTCCTCGGCGCTGGCGTTGACCAGCGTGAAGACCCGCTGCACGGTGCTGGCGGCCACAGGCGCGGCCACGTCCACCTGACCCAGCAGGGCGATCGCGGCGCTGAGCTGGTCCTGCGGGCCGCTGATGACCAGCCGCTCGGTGGTGCCGATGGGCGTCACTTTCAGGCCCGGATACTGGGCGGCCAGGAATTTGGTGACGTCTTCAGCCTTTCCTTTGGCCGAGTAGACCTGAACCGACGTCTTGGGATCCGGCGCGGCGCTGACGGGGCGGTCCACCTGGGCCAGCAGCTTGAAGGCCTCGGTCAGCTGGTCCTCGGGGCCGCTGACGACCACCTGCCCGGTGCTGCCCACCGCCGACACCTTGAGGGCCGGGTACTGCGCGCCCAGCAGGCCCACCACGTCGTCCTGACGGCCATTGACGCTGTACACGCGCTGAACGTTGGGAATTGGGGCGGGCTTGACCACGGCGGGGGCCGAGGCCTGCGCGGCGATGATCTGGCCGAGTAGCCGCTCGACCTGTGCCACTTCCTGGTTGGTGCCCCGGATGATCACGCTGTTGGAGGCCGGTTCGGCGACGATCCGCATGGTGGGCGAGTCCAGGATGATCTCCTCCTGGCTGGCCTCGGTGGTGGTGGCGCTGGTCTGCGTCCCGGCGGCGCTGGCCCCCGCCGGAGCGGCGTTGGTCTGGCTGCTGGTGATCTTGCGCAGGCTGCCGAAAGACAGCTTGAGCTGGCGCTCGGTGTCGGCGGCACTCAGGCTGGCCGGCAGCTTGACGATCTTCTGAATGGGTTTGATCCCCACCCGCAGCACGGTCTTGCCACCGATGCCCAGCGACTCGTAGCTCAGGCCGTAGATGTCCAGCACCAGCGGCCAGACCTCGTTGAAGGGCTTGTTCTTGAACGAGTACGACACGACGCTGCTTGCGGCGCTGCCGCTGCCCGCTTCAGCACTGGGGGCCGCCACGCTGCTCGCCTGCAGCACGCCGTCCACCGAGGGCTCGATGATGATCTCGTAGCCGGCGCTCATCGCCAGGGCGATCAGCATGGAGGCCAGGTCGCTGCCCGCCCGGCGGACCTCGAAGGTCACTTTCGCGCCGGAGAGCTGAGGATCGGACACCGCCGTCTGGGCGGCGCTGGGCGCGGGCGAGGTGGCAGGAACGGTCTGGGACGGAAGGGGCTGTGCAGGAACAGTCCGGGCAGGAACAGTCTGGGCGGGGGCGGTCTGCGCGGCGGCCATGCCGAGCGCGGCGGTCAGCAGAAGGGCGTAACGGTTCATCATGGCTTGGCTCACCTTTGGTCCAGTTCGAGAGTTTTGAGGTCGGTGCCCAGGCTCAGCACGGCGCTGGTGGCGTTCACTTCCCGGACCGTGACCTGGGAATCGGGCAGGGTCTGGCCCACGGCGACGACCACGTAGCCGTTCTGGCCCCGGAAGATGGCGGTGTTGATGGGACCGAGCACGGCGGCGTTGAAGGCCAGTTGCCGTTTCTGCACGAACTGCTCGAGCTGGCTGACGGCGGGCGCTGCGGGCGTGTCGTCCGCTTCCGCCGCGTCCTGGCCCAGTGAGGTGATGACCTGGGGAGTTCCGGGCACCGGGCGGCTGGTGGCGGTGCCGGTCGCCGTGGCCGCGCCGGAAGTGGCGCTGTCTGCGGATGCGGACGCGGTGGGTCTGGACGGCGTGGCTGCGACGCGGGTCACGCTGGGCACATTGACCCCGGCGATGGGCGGCGCAATGGGTTTGGGCGGCTTAGGCGCAGTGATGACCACGTTGCCTTGTGGGGTGGTCCGGGCTGCAGCACCGGAGGTCGCGCTGCCGGTGCTGCCACCGATCACGGTCACGCCGGAATCACCGCTGGTGCCGGCGATGGTGCGCCCCGGCGTGCCGCCGGAGACGGTCGTGCCAGCCGCAGTGCTGCCGGGGAGGGCGCTGGAGGGGCTGGCCAGATCGGTGCTGCCGTCCCCGCTAGGAATGGTGGGCAGGCCGCTCAGGCTGCCGGACGTGACGCTGGTGCTGCCGCCCGCGCCGGGAATAGGGCTGAGGGCCAGCGGTCCGGCGGTGCTGGGCGTGACCGGCGTGAATGGAACGTCGTTCTGGCTCTGGTCGTCGGATGGGGAGGAGATCGGGGCGCTGTCGGCCGTGACGGGTTCGCTTGCCGCGGCCTGGGCGCTCTGGGCCAGATTCAGGGGCCGGAAGGGGTTGTTGCTGGGCACGGCGGCCACGCTGGCCTGCGGGTTGATTCCGCCGGGTGTGGTGGCGTCCGCGTCGGCACTGCCGCTGACCTCGGGGGTGGGGAAGGGGGGAATCACCTCGATTTCCACGGGCCGGTTGGGCTGCACGGCCAGCGTGCCGGCCCCGTCCTGAGCGGACTCGCCGCTGCCCGCAGTGACGGGAACGGTTCCTGCGGCGGAGTTGTCGGTGGCCAGACCCGTTTCGGTGCCAGGGGTACTGCCTGCCGCTGGCGTTCCGGCGTCGGTGCCTGACGCGGGGGCTGGCGTGGCGCTGCCTTCTGCCCCGAGGGCCTCAGGTTCTGCGCTGCCTTCGGGTGCCCCGGTGGTGGACGGCGCCGTTCCCTGCGCGGGCAGGGCGCCCGCCGTCCGGCTGTTGGTCCAGACGTACCACGCACCGATCAGGGCCACCATCATCAGCAGCAGCAGCAGCAGTTTCATCTCGCGGGAGAGTTTGAGGGGCGCGCGGGTCACTGGGTGCCTCCTGGGGCGCTGGGGGCCGCTTCCGGTGCCTGCGGCTCGCTGCCAGGAGCCGACGCGCTGGCCTGGGCCGGGTCAAAGGTGTAGACGGTCAGGCCCAGGGTGCCCTCCAGTTCGGGATCGAAGCTGGTGGCGGCGGGCAGTTGCAGTGCCACGTTGCTGACGGTGGTGAAGCGGCCAGCGGTCTCCAGGGCGCGCAGGGTCTCGAACATCTGGGCAAATTTGCCGGTCACGCCCACGTTCAGGCCGATGGGCCGCACGCCGCCGGGCAGGCCGGGGGCCGCGCCGCCGCCCTGCACCGTGAAGGTATTCAGGGTGGCCCCGGTGGCCGCCGTGGTGCGGCGCAGCTCATCGAGGACGGAGCCGAAATTGGCGGCACTGGGCAGCGCCGTCAGGAATTCCTGCTGGTCCGTGCGCAACTCCGCGACGCGCTCACGCAGCGCGGGCAGGCCCTGGGAGGCCGAACGCATGACCGTCACGCGGGTCTGCAGCGGCTCCAGCTGACCCTGCAGGTCCGTGATCTGCTGCTGCCGGGGCTGGAAGCGCAGCACGAACCACAGCGCCAGCACCATCAGGCACACGGCCAGCACGATCAGAAATAGGTTTCGGGGGGAGAGTTTAGTTGACACTGCCCGCTCCTTGTGCCGGCGCGGCGGCCGGTGCGGTAGAGACCGTCCCCGGAGCGGCTTGCAGCGCGTCCGCAGGAGTCTGTTCTCCGGCCGGCGGGCTGCCCACGATCCCGATGCTGGCCGTGAAGGTGTACTGCGGCTGGGCCGCCGCGCCGCCGTCCTGGGCCGGGTTGCCCTGGGCGCTGCTCTGCAGGGACTTGAAGTTGACGCCGAAGTTGGGACTGTTCTCGTAGAGCCTCAGGAAGTTCACGACGGCCTGCTGGCTGGTGGCCGTGCCGCTCAGGTCGATCTCGCGCGTCACCGCCTTGCCCATGTAGATGCCGCCCTGTTGCAGGCTGCTGAGGTTGCCTGCGTCCAGGTCGCGAATGGACAGCGTGTTGACCGCCACGCTGCTGTCGCCGGGCAGCTGCGCGGTGAAGGTCGCCAGATCGTTGGTCCAGTACGTCTTGCCGGTCCTGAGCTGCTCGGCGATGGCCGTGACCTGTTCCAGCGACCGGGCTTCGGCGGTCAGGGCGTCGAATTCCTGCTTGGCCGGAGCCAATGCGGCGACCTCGCCGTTCAGGGCGTCGAGTTCGCGATTCAGGTCGCCCACTCGGGTGGCCGTGACCACCTCGGGAATCAGGATGGCGGCCACGGTCAGCGGCACCAGGGCGTAGGTGGCGTAGCGCCACGCGCTGGGCGCGGACTGCCGGCGGTACTGCGCGGGCAGCAGGTTGATTTCAACCACGGCTGCCCACCCCCCGCAGCGCCAGGCCCAGCGGCACGGTGAACTCGGGCGCGTTGGTCTGCAGGTACCCGGTGTCCACGCCCGCCTGATCGGTCTGCACGGTCAGCCACGGACTGGCGACTTCCACCCGGAAGCCCAGCGCGTCGCTGATGGCGGCGGCCAGGCCGCGCAGCTTCGCGCCGCCCCCGGCCAGGAAGGTCCGGTCGATCACGACGTCGCCGCTCTGGACGCGGTAGAACTCCAGCGAGCGGCGAATCTCGGTGATCAGGTCACCCAGCACCGGGCGCACCACCTCGAACACGCGCGCCGGGCTGTACTGCTCGCGCGCCATGTCGAAGTTCAGCAGGTCTTCCTCGTCCTCGGTGGGGGTGGTGGCCGTGGCGTAGCCCAGCTTGACGTCCTCGGCGGCGCTGAAGTCCAGATCGAAAGCCTTTTGCAGCGCCGTGGTGAAGTCGTCGGCGGCCACGTTGATGTTGCGGGCCATCAGCACCCGGTCGCCGCGCACCAGATTGATCACCGAGCTGCTCGCGCCGATCTCCATGACCAGCGCCACCTCGCCGGACTCGGTGTAGTTGGTGCCGGTCAGGGTGCTCTTGGTCAGGTGCTCGCCCAGCAGGTTGCCGCGCAGGGCGCGCAGGGCTGCGAAGCTTTTCAGGTCGATCACGGTGGGTTCCAGGCCCGCCAGCCGCAGCACCTCGATCTGCCGGGCCACGGCCTCGGTGGGGGCAGCGGCGATCACCACTTCCAGCTGCCCGTCCTCGGGGATGGTGGCCGGATCGTCCAGCACGTCGAAGTCCAGGCTGACGTCGTTGATCGGGTACGGGATGTAGCGCTCGGCCTCCCACTTGATGGCTTCCTGCAGGTCCTTGCGGTCCATCTTGGGCACCATGATGTTGCGCGTGACCGCCGACTGGTTGGGCACGGCGGTCACGGCGTAGCGGGTGGTGATGCGGTGTTCGGCCAGCAGGTTGCGCAGCTCGGTGGCCACCGCCTGGGGTTCGACGACCAGCCCGTCCTGCATGCTGCCGATGGGCGTGGGCGTCATGACCGCATGCAGCAGCGACGGTGGCGAACCGGCCCTGAGCGATACCACCTTGATGGCGCTGGTGCCAATTTCCACCCCGAGCGCGGCGGGACGCGGGTTGAGCAGACGTTGTACGAAACTAGACATTCTCCCTCCAGATCAAGGCGATTTTTATCAGATGCTCATCTGGCGGGAGCTGTTCCAGACGCGAAAAGAGAGCGAAGGACGGCGGACGGCTGGGCGGGAAACTGGCGCTACCATAAGCGTCCCCATGCAATCATCCGGGTGCTTACCGAACTCTGACACCGCCAAAAGCCAGCCTGGACCGGCGGCCCTGGCTGGCCGCCCAGGGCTGTTTCTCGCACTGCGGTCTCAGTGGCGTCCGTGAGGGGTGGAGAGGTCGCTGCATGAGAGGGTGGCGAGTGGGCAGAGGCTCACGGGTCCACACATCTGCCGGCTTTTCAGACTGAGGCCTCCACTGAAGCGCCGCGCAAGGACGCATGGCTTCAGGTCAGGGGGCGCAGATTCCGCTGCCCTCAGGGGGCGTCGGCTGCTCTGGCTACCTTTCCCGCAGGTCCAGCCCGAACACGCGCACCTGACCCTGCGGGCTGACGGTGACCACGTCGCCCCCCACCAGCCCAATGCGCCCAGGCCCGTGCGGAACGCGGCCCACCACGCCGCCCGCCGCGTCCAGGCGCTGCAGTTCGCCGTTCACCAGGCGGTAGCTGCCAAAGTCGCTCACGGTCCCTGGCACGTCCGCTGACTTTGCGCCGGTGGGGGTGCGCTGCAGGTACGGCCCCGCACCCCTCTCCAGCACGACGCCGTCGCCCACGCGCAGCAGCTGGCCGCCCAGCAGCACGTAATCCTGGCCGTCGCCGCCGGTCAGGGCCGCCGCAGGGGCGCCGATCACGCCGCGCGCCGCCGCCCCCGCGTAGGTCACGGCGGTACCGTCCTCGCGGTAGGCGCGGTTACTGCTCAGGGCCACCACCCGGCCCACCGCCACGGTCTGGGCAGCGCGGTCCAGCGTGATCACTGCGCCCAGACCGGGAATGGCGGCCCAGGCGTCACCGCCGTTCCAGCCCACGTCCACCGCTGGGGGCAGGCGGGGGCATACCGCCCGGTACGACGGGGCACGCGCCACGCAGGCCCGGCCACCGGCCACCCACGCCACGCCTTCAGAGGCAAAGGCGGCCCGGAAACTGGGATCCGCCGGGGCGACAGCGGCGGGGCGAGAGGCCGACTGCGGCCGGGCCGGGGCCGGCGCGCAGGCGGCCAGGAACAGCAGGCCACAAGACAGGGTGAGGAGACGGCGCATGGAACCCACTATCCCCGGCGTTAGGGTGGACTGTATGAGGCAGCCCATCACCGTCTTCGCCCGCACCCGGGAGCAGTTCGACAGCGCCCGGCTGAGCTACCAGCGCCCGGACGTCGCGTTCTTCTCGGCGGGGGCGTGTCAGATCCTGGCCTTCGCCTTTCTGGAGACGTACCCGGACGCGGGCTTCCGGCCCCGGTTCATCTACCCCACACCCGGCTTTGACGGCAGCCACATCTACGTCACCGACGGCATCACCGCCTTCGACGCGCAGGGCTACGTGTCCGAGGCTGGCCTGCTGCGCCGCCACCACGCCGCCTACGCGCCGTACTGGCAAGGCGGGGTGGAGGACATCACCGTGCCGCTGGCCGAGTTCTGTGCCGCCAACGATCACGCCGCTCCCGGCTACTTTCCGCCGGGGGCCTGGGGACGGGCGCTGGCGTACCTGCGTCAGTTCCCCACGCCCCAGGACTATTTGGCGCTGTCCCGCCACTGAAGCAGGGCGTCCACCACCACGTCCAGCCCCACGCCCTCCTGAGCGCGCCTCTCTGCTGTCCACGAGATGCCCCGGCTGGCCTTGACCAGCACCACATCGCCGTCCTGCACCTCTGCCAGCAGGGCGTCCGTCAGCTCCGGCACGGTGGCGTGAGCCCGCTCGCCCAGTTCGGCGGCGAAGGCGCCCACGCCGTAGGTCAGGTCTGCCCTGGCCCGCGCCTCCTGCCCCACCTCCGCGTGCAGCTGGCGTTCAGTGTCGCCCAGCTCCAGCATGCGCCCCAGCACGCTGATGCGGCGGCCTGGCAGGGCGTGCAGGGCATTCAGGGCAGCACTCACCGCCACGGGCGAGGCGTTGTAGGCGTCGTCGATCACGGTGAAGCGGCCCGCATGCACGCGGTAGCGCCCGCCCGGCACGCTGACCTGCGCGAGGCGTGCCGCCGCCGCTGGCAGATCCAGACCTGCCTCCCGCGCCAGGGTCAGCCCCAGCACGGCGGCCTCGGCCTGCACGCGGGCGGCCAGGGGCAGCCCAACCTCCACCCCGTCGAAGGTGAAGGTGGCCCCCTGCGGCGTGACCTTTAAATCCTGTCCGGCGTGGGTGACGGCCCCGAAACCGAAGCTCTCGGCTCCCGGATAGAACGGCGCGGCCTGTGCGCCCACCAGCCCCCGCACGCCCCGGAGAATCTCCCCCTTCTCGCGGGCGATGTTCTCCACGCTGCCCAGTTGTTCCAGATGCGCCGGGCCAATCGCGGTGACGACGCCCACGTCCGGGCGCACCAGCTCCACCAGTTCGGCCATCTCGCCGGGGCGGTCGATGCCCATTTCCACCACCAGCGGGCGATCCGAGGCCCCACACTCGATCAGGAAGCAGGCGATGGCAGGCTGGGTGTTGAAGACCGGCATGAAGTGCGCGTCCAGCGCCGCCGCCGCGTAGGCCTTGGCCGTCGTTTTGCCTGCGCTGCCGGTGATGCCCACCACCTGCCGGTTCTTCGCCCGCTCGGTCTGTGCCCAGGCTTTCAGCGCGGCCCAGGCGTCCGGCACCCGCACGGCGCGCGGCACGTCCAGATCGGTCAGAACGAAGGGGGCGCCCGCGTCCAGGGCCGCCTCGACAAAGCGGTTGCCGTGCATCTTCTCGCCGGGCAGCGCGGCGAAGGCCACGTCGGGGCCAGCCTCGCGCGAGTCCCAGGTCAGGCGGGCGGCGGGACGGGCCTGTGGGTGAACGGTGGCGGCAAAGGGCAGGGCGGCGTGTGGGTCAGGCATCGCCGTGCAGAATATCGCCCCCCAATACCGCTAGCCTGTGCGCCATGGCCCACCACCACCTGAGCGCCGAGCACATCCACACCGTCTGGGACCGCACGCTGTCGCCTGCGCTGCGGGTGCGGCCCGGCGACACCGTGACACTCGATACGCTGGACGCCTCCGACGGTGGGGTGGCGCGGCGGGTGGGGGCGGGTGAATTGGAGGCTCCTGCCGAACTGGACGCCCTGATCCGCGCCGACACATTTCCCGCGCGGAATGCGCCGCGCGGCCACCCGCTGACCGGCCCGGTGGTCGTGGAAGGCGCGCAGCCCGGCGACGCCCTGAAAGTCGAGATTCTGGAGGTCAGAACTGCCGCGTGGGGCTGGACGGCCTGCCGCCCCAACGGCATCGGCCTGCTGGATGCCGTACTGGCCGACGAGGGCCTGCAACCCTACACGCATTTCTGGGACCTGCGCCCGGGCACCCACACCGACTTTCTGCCGGGGATCCGCCTGCCGCTGGCTCCCTTTCCCGGCGTGATCGGGGTGGCGCCCGCTGCGGACGGCCCGCATCCCACCGCGCCGCCCCGGCAGGTGGGCGGCAACATGGACATCCGGCAACTGGTGGCGGGCGCCACGCTGTACCTGCCGGTTGAGGTGCCCGGCGCGCTGTTCTCGGTGGGTGACCTGCACGCCGCGCAGGGCGACGGCGAACTGTCGGGCACCGGCATCGAGACGGCCGGCCAGATCACGCTGCGCCTGGGTCTGGAAAAAGACGCAGGGCTGACCACGCCAGAGTTCGTTACGCCCACACACGGCGGCAGCAGCTCGCGCTGGCACGCCACCACCGGCCACGATCCAGACCTGATGACCGCGGCCCGCACCGCCCTGCGCGCCCTGCTGCGGCGGCTGACCGCGCGCGGCCTGAGTCTGGAACAGGCCTACGTGCTGTCCAGCGCGTGCGCCGACCTCAAGATCAGTCAGGTGGTGGACGCGCCGAACTACACAGTCAGCGCCTTCCTGCCGCTGGACATCTTCGTGGAGTGAACGCGGACTGGCCTGCCCCGCACACGGCAGGCAGCACCGCTCCTCCATTACTCCAGCGTGACCAGATAGTCGTACAGGTCTGGCCCCCCCGCGTGCGCCTCGACTTCCGCCGACGCGAACTGCTCGCCAATTCGCCCGGCCAGCGCGTCCAGATCGGCCTGCGATTTCTGCGGGCCGCCGAACACGGTAATGATCTCCTGCCCGTTGTAGGCGCCCGCCAGCATCTTCAGCACGCTGTCCTCGGGGCTGCCCCCGGCCTGCACCAGTTCGTCGTCCTGCAAGCCGATCACGTCGCCCTCGGCAATGGCCAGCGTGTCGCCAGCTTTGGTGGTGATGTTGGTGGTGCGGCTGGCCCGCGTGACCTCGAAGGTGGTCACGGCCCCCGCCGCCTCGGTCATGGCCTCTTTCAACTCGTCGGCGGGAACGTCGGGCTGGAAGGCCAGGGCCGCGCCCATGCCCTGCCCCAGCGTGCGGGTGGGCACCACCACGGCGCGGCCTTCCATCAGTTCCATCGCCCGTTCGGCGGCCATCAGCACGTTCTTGTTGTTGGGCAGCACGATCACGCGCTCGGCGCTGACGCTGCGGACGGCGTCCACGATGTCCTGCACGCTGGGGTTGGCGGTCTGCCCGCCGGAGACGATGCGTGCGCCGAGAGAGCGGAACAGCTTGACCAGCCCGTAGCCGTTCGCCACCGCCACCAGCCCCGACGGCGGCAGTTCCTCCTCGGCGCGGGCGGTGGCTCCGGCCATGCCCAGGATCTCGGTGTGCTGCTCGGACATGTCCTCGACTTTGGTCTTGAGCATCTTGCCGTAGCGCCCCACCGTCGCCAGCAGCTCGTCCGGCTCGTTGGTGTGGATGTGGCCCTTGACGTAGCCCTCCGCGCCCACCACCAGCAGGCTGTCGCCGAAGGGGCTGACCAGTTCGCGGATGTCCTCGATGGGCCTGGTGGCCTCGGACATTAAAAACTCGGTGCAGAAGCCGAATTCCTCGTTCTCGAAGCTCTGGGCGGCATACTGCGTGATCTCCGGCGCTTCGGGCAGCTCGTCGCCGCGCAGCTCGGCCAGCATCCCCTGCACGATGTACAGGTAGCCCTGGCCGCCGCTGTCGATCACCCCGGCCTGCTTGAGGGCGGGCAGCATCTCCGGCGTCCTGTCCAGCAGCTCCTGACCCTTGAACAGCGCGTTTTCCAGCACCATGTCTACCGTGTCGCCGCGCGCCCCCTCGGCCACGCCGCGTGCCACGGTCAGGATCGTGCCTTCCACCGGTTTCATCACCGCGCCGTAGCCGCTCCTCTGCGCGGCGTCGAGGGCGCGGATCAGGGTGGGCGCGTCCACCTCCGCCCTGTCCTTGATCACTTCTGCAAAGCCCTTGAGCAGCTGCGAGAGGATCACGCCGCTGTTGCCGCGTGCGCCCAGCAGCGCGCCGTAGCTGATGGCGCGGGCGACTCCCGCCATGCTGCCCGTATCAGCCGTTTCCAGCTCGCGCCGCACCGACTGCATGGTCAGGTGCATGTTGGTGCCGGTGTCGCCGTCGGGGACGGGGTACACGTTCAGCGCGTTGACTTCCTCGCGGTACACGCCCAGCCAGTCGGTGGCGTAGCGCAGCATCCGGGCCAGATCGGCAGGCTTCAGGGTCTGGGTGTGGTCAGGCACGCTGAACCCCCACCGCATGGACGCGGGTGGCGCTCAGCTCGATGCCGGCCAGATTCTTGACGACGTGTTCCACGCGCTCGACGATATTGCGCGCCACCGTGGGAATGCTGACGCCGTAGGCCGCGACGATGTACAGGTCTGCGGTGTACGTGCCGCTTTCCTTCTCCCGGCCGATCACCACGCCGTCGCTGACGTTGGCGCGGCCCAGCACGCGGGAAATCCCTTCTTTCAGGTTGGCGGGGGCCATGCCCACCACGCCGGGAATCTCGTGGGCGGTCAGCCCGATCAACGAGGCCAGCGCCGCCTCGGAAATGTTTATAGAGCCAGTCACAGTACCGGCCAGTATACGGGGAGGCAGGGTGACGGGCGTTCCTCCGGGGCCTCTCTTCCCGGCCACGCACAAAGGCGGCCAGACCATTTCGTCTGACCGCCTCTGGAGGGATGGAAAGCTCAGTCGCTGGCGGTGGGCTTGCCCTCGCCGTCTGCCTGCGGCTTGCGCCCCGCGACGTGGGTGGCCCCCAGCATGGGAATCACTGGAATGAACAGCACCACCAGGAAGCCCGCCACAATGAACCATAGGCTGGTGCCGAACATACGGGTCATGCTGGCGGTGAAGCCTTCCTTGAGGCCGGTGGTGACCCGCTCGCCCAGGACGGTGGCCTGCTCGTCCAACTTGGTCTTGAGTTCGGCCAGCACGGTCTGGCGGGTCTGCCGCACGGCGGCGTCCTCCTGCGCCAGGATACCCTGCTGGATTTGCGCGGCAGTGGCCTGCGCGGCCTGCGGGGTGTTCAGCGCCTGGGCGGGCAGGGCGCGCAGCTGCGCTTTGAGATCGGCGGGCAGCTCGCTCTTAAGCAGCGCCTGACGGCCCGGCTCGCCCGTTGCCAGCAGCGTGCCGACGTTGGCGGCCTGCACTTCCAGCGTCTGGTGAACCTGGGCCTGAAGGCCGCCGTCTTCCAGCAGGGCTTTCAACTCGGCCGGCACCTGCGGGTTGCCCGTCAGCGCCTGGGCCGCCGCCTGATCCCCGTTCAGGGCGCGTTCAAGTTGAACGTACTGGGCGTCATAAGCTTTCTTGATCTGTGCGGCAGGGCCGTCCGCGCCGCCGCTGGAACGCAGCGCGCCGATGTCGAAGTTCTGGGTGTCAATCTGTGCGCCGGGGATGGCCGGCAGGGCGCGCGGCAACTCGGTGTGCAGGTTGTTCAGCAGCAGCGTACCGAACACGGCGGCCCCGATGGTGGAGCCGATCTGGCGGAAGAACTGGCTGCTGGAGGTGGCGATGCCCAACTGCTGCATGGAGACGCCGTTCTGGATCGCCAGGGTAAACAGGCTCTGCGCCGGCCCCAGCCCCAGGCCCACCACGAACATGCGCCAGCCCAGATCCAGCAGCGTGGTTTCTGCGGTGATCTGCGTCAGCAGGAAGATCCCGGCGATCAGCACCAGACTGCCGCCGATCATCCAAGGCTTGTACTGCCCGCTGCGCGCCACCAGCTGCCCGGCCACGATGCTCGACAGGATCAGGCCGCCCATCAGCGGCAGAATCGAAAAGCCGCTCTTGGTGGGGGAGACGCCCAGTACGGTCTGCATGAACAGCGGCAGAAACAGAATCACGCCCAGGAAGGCCATGCCCATGATGAACGACGCCAGGTTGCCCAAGCTGAACATCCTGTTCTTGAACAGGCTCAGCGGAATGATCGCGTCGGGCGTGCGCGCCTCCACGGCGATAAAGGCCAGCAGGCTCACGGCGCTGAGCGCGAACAGGCTCAGGATGCGGGTGCTGCCCCACGGGTAGGTGGTGCCGCCCCAGGTCAGCGCCAGCAGCAGCGGAATGGTGGTCAGCAGGATCAGCGCCGCGCCCCAGTAGTCGATGCGCCCGCCGATGCGGTGCGTCAGCCGGGGCATCTTGACGATGATCAGAAACAGGGCCAGCAGGCCCAGCGGCAGGTTGACGTAAAAGACCCAGCGCCAGCTCAGGTTGTCGGTCAGAAAGCCGCCCACGGCGGGGCCGATCACGCTGGCGAGGCCGAAGATCGCGCCGAACAGCCCGCCGAATTTGGCGCGCTCGGCCGGCTCAAACATGTCGGCCAGGATGGTAAAGGCAATCGTGAACAGCGCCGCACCGCCCAGCCCGGCCACCGCGCGGAAGGCGATCAGCTGGTTCATGCCGCCGCCCAGGAAATTGCCCAGGAACGGCTCGCCGGCCAGCCCCGACAGCGCCGAGCCGAACAGGAACAGCACCACCCCGAACACCAGAATCGGTTTGCGCCCGTACAGGTCAGACAGCTTGCCGTAGATCGGCACCATCACCGTGCTGGCCAGCAGGTAGGCGGTGGTGACCCAGGTGTACAGGTTGAAGCCGTGCAGATCTTCGATGATGCGCGGCATGGCGGTGCTGACGATGGTCTGGCTCAGCGCCGCGAGCAGGAAGACCACCAGCAGGCCGACCAGCGTGATCTGGCGCTCCTGTTTGGTGAACTGCTGGGCGGCGGGTTGAAGGGTGGCCTGGGTCATGCGTTCTCCTGGGAAGGGGTGGAAGGCGGGGCGTCGAGCTGTTCAAGGAGGGCGGTCAGGACGCCCAGACGTTCGGGATCGATGTCGTGCATCCGGGCGGCGGCCAGACCAAGAAAGGACTGAATCACGCTGGCCGCCAGCCGTTCGCCTTCTGGCGTCAGGTTCAGGTGGATGCGGCGCGAGTCTTCCGTGTCGATCTGACGCTCGATCAGGTTCTGCTTGCACAGCTGATCCAGATAACGGCTGAGCAGGGTGGGCGGCATGTGCAGGTGGGCGGCCAGGGCCTTGGGGTAGCTGTGGCCGCTGCGGATGCCCTGCAAGACGTTGAAGCGCGGCGAATCCAGCTCGCCCTGAGCGAGCAGCAGCGCGTCCAGCTCCTGTCTGAACGAGCGCCCGAAACGCCACAGTGCGCCCATGAAACGGCCCACCTGTTCGGTACTCAAGGATGGGACCAGGGAAGAGGCAGGGGGCGGAGGCATCTGTGTATTCTAGGTAAACAGTTCTCTGGAGTCAACTATTCATTATGGGAAATGGAAAGGCGATCAAGGCCGATCCCCTGATGGCCCTGAGACGCCACGATCCTGCGCCACGACACATACCAAGAGGCGGGGCCAACCTGCTCCCCACCCCGCCCGGTTCTATATTTTTCGCTTCCTCAGTGTGCCGCCCGTTCCACCCGCGCCGCCACGCGCTCGCGGCCCAACGCCTCTAGCATCTGCGGCAGATCGGGGCTTTCCAGCGTCCCGGCCACGGCGGCGCGCACCGGGGGCATGACCTTGCCCAGCTTCAGGCCCTTTTCCTCGGCGAAAGCGTGAAACAGGGCGCTGATGTTCTCCGCATCCCACTGAGGCAGGTTCTTGAGGCGTCCCGCCAGCTCCGGCAGCAGTTCCCGCGCGCCGTCGATGGCCTTCTGCGCCTTCTCGTTGACCGGGTAATCTTCGGACCAGAAGTAACCTGTCTTGTCCAGGAAGTCGCTGAACACCTCGATGCGTGGAATCAGCAGCCGGGTCACGGCCCGGAAATAGGCGTCCAGCGGCAGCTCAGACTTGTGGGCCAGCAGGAAATCGTGCAGCCGTTTGGTTACCTCTTTCTCGCTCAGGACTTCACGCAAATACTTGCCGTTGTACCAGCGCAACTTGTCCTGATCGAAAACCGGGCCGCCCAGCGTCACGTCCTCCAGCCGGAAAGTGCGCTGAAACTCGTCCAGATCGAAGATTTCGGTGCCGTCCGGGTGGGTCCAGCCCATCGTCGCCAGGAAGTTCAGCATCGCTTCAGGCAGGTAGCCCTGATCCATGTACCACTCGACGCTGGTGGGGTTCTTGCGCTTGCTGATCTTGGATTTGTCGGCGTTTCGCAGTAGCGGCATGTGTGCGAAGCGGGGCGTGTCCCAGCCAAAGGCGCGGTACAGCAGGACGTGAATCGGCGTGCTGGTGATCCATTCCTCGGCGCGCACCACGTCGGTCACGCCCATCAGGTGATCGTCCACCACGTTTGCCAGGTGGTAGGTGGGGTAACCGTCGGCCTTGAGCAGCACCTTGTCGTCGATCTCGGCGTTCCGAAAATGGATCGGCTCGCGCAGCAGATCATTGACCACGGTTTCGCCGTCACGCGGCACCTTCAGCCGAACGACGGCGGCCTCGCCCGCCGCCACCCGCCGCCGCGCCTCGGCGGGGTCGAGGTCACGGCTGGGCACGGCGATGACCGTGCCGTCCGCCTGCGCCTGCTCGCGCAATGCAGTCAGTTCCTCGGGGGTCTCGAAGGCGTAGTAGGCGTGGCCGCCTTCCACCAGTTGCCGGGCGTGCTGGCCGTACAACTCGGTGCGCTCGGACTGGCGGTAGGGACCGTTGGGGCCGTCCTGCAAGGGCGATTCGTCGGGCGTCAGGTTCAACCACTGCATCATCTGGAAGATGCGCTTCTCGCTGTCGGGGACGTAGCGGTTGCGGTCCGTGTCCTCAATGCGCAGGATGAACTTGCCGCCCCCCTGCCGCGCCAGGACGAAGTTGAACAGACCGATATAGGCGGTGCCCACATGCGGGTCCCCGGTGGGACTGGGGGCGATACGGGTCACGGTGGGCTGGGATGAAGACATGAGGCACAGAATACGGGCCGTGGGGAGAGGGGCGTTGCCGTGCGCCTGCCCGCCATGCTTATGATGCTCTATGCGGCTCCTGCCTTCCAGGCTGGCTCTTGGCCTGAGCGCCACTCTGCTGTCTGCCTGCAACGCCTTCTCGCCCATCCCCAACGACGCCGACATTGACGTGAACGGCAAGTACACCGGGCGGCTGGTGGGCCTGAACAACGACAGAGCCCTGCTGGACGTCACCATTGTGGAAAAGGATCTCGCGGTGACGGGCACGGTCAAAAGCCGTGTCACGGGCGACAGCTACGCCCTGACGGGAACGCGCAGCGTCTACAAGGCCAGTCCGGTGGTCGTCAATGCCACCGCTGACCTGGGCAGTGGCAGCGCCTGCCCTGGCGGCTTCACGGACCATTACGGCGTGATGGTCACGTTCTACAACGTCAGCCGGTACAACGGCGCAGGCGGCAGCGGTTTCGTGAACCACGATGTCTGCGTGGCCGGGCAGTGGGAACGGTCCGATTTCAACAGCGGGCAACTGGAACTGACACGCCAGTAGGAACACTTCAACCTCTCTACCTGTGCCACAGCCCCCGCCCGCTATCCTGCCCCTCATGCTCAGCGAGACAGGCACGCAGTTTTTCGGTTACTACCCCGGCACGGTGGCGCTGGTCACGGCGGAACACGGCGGGGTCCGCAACGTGATGGCCGCCGGCTGGCACACCGCCCTGAGCGCCCAGCCGCCGCTCTACGGGGTGCTGATCGGGCGGGAGCGGGCCACGCATGGGCTGGTGACACAGAGCGGTACGTTTGGCATCAACTTCCTGCCGGCCTCGCTCTCAAAGCCGATCCAGGGCACGGGGGTGCTGTCGCTGCATGACCTGCCACAGCAGGACAAACTGGCCCGGCTGGGTCTCGACACCCTGCCCGATGCGCCGCTGGCCCTGGCCGACGCGTACCTGCATTACCGCTGCCGCGTGACTCAGACCGTTCCTACCGGGGACCATGACCTGTTCGTGGGCGAGGTGCTGGAGGTTCGCCACGATCCGGCCTTCTACGATGACCGGCAACTGTTCCTGGGCGAGGCCGCCATTTACCTGGGCCGCAGCGCCTACGTGAAAACCACCCAGGGCCGTGAAACCTACCTTCCGGAGAGCTTCAGCTGACTGTTCCACGGGCCCTCTTGCGTCCCCGCTGCCTGCAGGCGTAATATGCGAAGGTTGAAAACTGCCCCGGTCCAGGGTTGCACCGCGTGGAGTTTTTCGGCATGCCGCTCCGGCAAGTCACCTTAAGGCTGATGCTGACAGCCCCGCAAGTGCGCCAGGAGTGCGTGATCACCTCAAAGCTTCACCTGTCAACCCGTCGCCCGGCCCCGTACGCGTGGGCTGGCCCTACTTTCCGAGCAAGCCGCATGTCTTTTCGGAACACCGAACACGAGGAGTGATTCACCCTGCCTACCACCCAGCAACTGATCCGCAAGGGGCGCACCACGCTCCAGAAGAAAAACAAGGTTCCGGCCCTGAAGGGCAGCCCCTTCCGGCGCGGCGTGTGCACGGTCGTCAAGACCACCACGCCCAAGAAGCCCAACTCGGCGCTGCGCAAGATTGCCCGCGTGCGTCTGTCCAGCGGCTTTGAAGTCACCGCGTACATTCCCGGCGAAGGCCACAACCTGCAGGAGCACAGCGTCGTGCTGATTCGCGGCGGACGCGTCAAGGACTTGCCCGGCGTGCGGTACCACATCGTGCGCGGCAGCCTCGACACCCAGGGCGTCAAGGACCGCAACAAGAGCCGGTCCAAGTACGGCACCAAGAAGCCCAAGGCGGCCAAGAAGTAAACGTTCCCCTGCTCTCAGGAGTCAGGGGAACCGTCGGCACGCCCCCTTGCGGCAAGAACACCCATGTTCGCCGGAGGTCAGGCCAATGAATCAAGTCATCCGCGCCTAAACACGGCGCACCACAAAAATATCTAAGGAGTTCAACATGGCACGTCGCCGCAGAGCAGAAGTGCGTCCCCTCCAGCCCGACCTGGTGTATCAGGACGTGCTGGTCAGCGCCACCATCAACCGCATCATGGAAGACGGCAAGAAGAACCTCGCCAGCCGTATTTTCTACGGGGCCATGAAAGTCGTGCAGGAGCGCACCGGCCAGGAGTCCCTGAAGATCTTCAAGCAGGCCTTCGACAACATCAAGCCGCGCGTGGAAGTGCGCAGCCGCCGCGTAGGCGGCAGCACCTACCAGGTGCCCGTCGAGGTCAGCGTGCGCCGTCAGCAGAGCCTGACCCTGCGCTGGATGATGGCCGCCGTGGACAGCCGCCCCGAGCGCACCGCCATCGAGCGCCTGGCCGGCGAGATCATGGATGCCGCCCAGGGCCGTGGCGGCTCGATCAAGAAAAAAGACGATATCGAGCGCATGGCAGAAGCCAACCGCGCCTACGCGCACTACCGCTGGTAAGCGGGTTTTCCGCCCAGTGGTACTAGACTGGACGGTGGGTTTTCCTGCCGTCCATTTTAGGTGAAGGGCGCACAATACCGGGCGCACATTTTTTTTAGTTTCACCAGCAATCACGGGGGGCGAGACACGCTTCCCCTCTGAATCAGGGAGTCTAGATGACCACCAAAGCCACAAATTACCTGACCCATTTCCGCAATATCGGGATTGCCGCGCACATTGACGCGGGTAAGACCACCACCACCGAGCGCATCCTGTTCTTCACTGGGCGCAACCGCAACATTGGTGAGGTGCATGACGGCGCCGCGACGATGGACTGGATGGAGCAGGAGCGCGAGCGCGGGATCACCATCACTGCCGCCGCCACCACCGCTAAGTGGACCCGCTCCGGCACCGATCAGGAGTACGTCGTCAATATCATCGACACCCCCGGTCACGTGGACTTCACCATTGAGGTGGAGCGCTCCATGCGCGTGTTGGACGGCGCGGTGGCCGTGTTCGACTCTTCTCAGGGCGTCGAGCCGCAGAGCGAGACCGTGTGGCGTCAGGCCGACCGTTACGGCGTGCCGCGCATCGCGTTCTCCAACAAGATGGACAAGACCGGCGCGAGCTTCGATCTGGTCATCAACGACATCCGTGAGCGCCTGGGCGCCATTCCCGCCCCCATCCAGTACCCGATGGGCGAGGAGAGCGACTTCAAGGGCATCATCGACATTGTGCGGATGCAGACCCATACCTTCTCCAACGATCTGGGCACCGACATCGTGATGGGCGAAGTGGGCGACATCCCCGAGAAGTACGCGGCCAAGGTGGCCGAGATGCGCGCCATGATGATCGAGGCCGCCGCCGAGGTCGACGAAGACGTGATGATGAAGTTCCTGGAAGGCGAGGAACCCACCGCCGAGGAACTGATCAGCGCCCTGCGCAAGGGCACCATCGCGCAGAAGATCTTTCCGGTGCTGTGCGGCAGCTCGCTGAAGAACAAGGGCGTTCAGCTGCTGCTCGACGCCGTGATCGACTACCTGCCCAACCCGCTGGAAGTTCCGGCCATCGTGGGCAAGATGGAGGACAGCGAGGAAAGCGTGGCGTTTCCCGCTGATCCCGACGGCAAGCTGGCCGCGCTGGCGTTCAAGATCATGGCCGATCCCTACGTGGGTCGCCTGACCTTCGTGCGTATCTACTCGGGCACCATGCAGTCGGGCAGCTATGTGATGAACGCCTCGAAAGACAAGCGCGAGCGCGTCGGCCGCCTCCTGAAGATGCACGCCAACAGCCGCGAGGAAGTGACCGAGTTGAAGGCCGGGGAGCTGGGCGCCGTGATCGGCCTCAAGGACTCGGGCACCGGCAACACCCTGATCGGTGACGGCGACGACGCGGTGCTGCTCGAAAGCATCGACATCCCGGAACCCGTGATCAAGCTGGCGATTGAACCCAAGACCAAGGCCGACCAGGAAAAGATGGGCATCGGCCTCCAGAAGCTGGCTGAAGAAGATCCCACCTTCCGCGTGGAATCCGATCAAGAGTCGGGCCAGACCACCATCTCGGGCATGGGCGAGCTGCACCTGGAAATCCTGGTGGACCGCCTGAAGCGCGAGTACAAGGTGGAGGCCAACGTGGGCGCGCCGCAGGTGGCCTACCGCGAGACCATCACTAAGGCTACCGACGTGGAAGGCAAGTTCGTGCGCCAGTCCGGCGGACGTGGGCAGTTCGGCCACGTCAAGATCAAGGCCGAGCCGCTGGAAGCCGGAACGGGCTTCGTGTTCGAGAACGCCGTGGTGGGCGGCACCATTCCCCGCGAGTACATCGGTCCTGCCCAGAAGGGCATCGAGGAAGCCATGCAGAGCGGCCCCATGCTGGGCTTCCCGGTCGTGGACATGAAGGTCACCATCTACGACGGGTCCTACCACGAAGTGGACTCCTCGGAAATGGCGTTTAAGATCGCGGGCAGCATGGCCCTCAAGGAAGCCGTCCAGAAGGGCGCCCCGGCGATCCTGGAACCTGTGATGCGCGTGGAAGTCACCGTGCCCGACGACTTCATGGGCGACATCATCGGCGACCTGAACAGCCGCCGCGGTCAGATTCAGGGCATGGAAGCGCGCGGTAACGCCCAGCTCGTCAAGGCCTTCGTGCCGCTGAGCGAGATGTTCGGGTACGCCACCGACATGCGCTCGATGACCCAGGGCCGCGCCAGCTACAGCATGTTCTTCGATCACTACACCCAGGTGCCCAACAACATCGCCCAGGGGCTGATGAAGAAGTAAACCGGCACTGAAAGAACAGGCCCGCCGTGATCGGCGGGCCTGTTCTTTTGCTGCTGTTCTTTTGCTGCCGTTTTCAGGTCCGGCACGGTACTCTGGCAAGGCATGACCGCTCCCACTTCCCCCCAACCCGGCCCCCGGCCGCCACGCCTGCTGTTTCTGACACTGCCTCTGCTGATCGGTGTCTTTTACAACGCTCTTTCCCTGCTGACGCTGCCCTTCTCCGGTCCCACCCTGACGGATCTGCTCGCTCGTCTCGACGAGCAGGCGTCTACTTCGGGCCTGCCGCCCATCGGGCTTTCGGCAGACCAGCTGCAATGGGTGCTGTGGCTCTCCTTTGCCATCACGGCCATCCTGATCCTATGGCTGTATTTCACGCGCCGCGCCGTCCTGGAAGGCCGCAGCTGGGGCCGCGTTTCGGCCATCGTAATCGGCGTCTTCAGTCTGCTGATCTTTCCCATCGGCACGGTTCTGGGCATCGTGATGCTGATCGGCGCCTTTGACAAGCAGGTGGTAGCCTACACCCGTCATTAGGGTGAGATCTGGGCTCAGGCTGTCGCCTGTGCTTGAGCTGGGAACAGATGGGCTGGGGAGGCAGGATGTGCTGGCCCCTTGCCGTCCCGCCCCTGATCCTGTATCCTTCTTCTTCGGTGCGTTGGAATTCCCAGCGCAACGTGCCAGCACGGCGGGACACTGCCCTGGCGAGAATCAACCCAATGTGGGTCACCCCATCAGAACCCTGCGGTATGCGCGGGGGACGCCCGATCAAAGGGGCGATTTTGCGTGTGAATCCACCACTTGGAGGGAGTAAAGAACATGGCAAAAGGAACCTTTACGCGCACGAAGCCGCACGTGAACATCGGGACCATCGGTCACGTGGACCACGGCAAGACCACCCTGACGGCCGCCATCACCTTCACGGCCGCCGCCATGGACCCC